>CAYYBZ010000285.1:0-3478 GCA_964470285.1 uncultured Oligoflexia bacterium | reverse complement strand
ATAGTATTCCTTATTTCTGTTTGCCGTAATTAACTGAGTAAGCCTAAGCTCCGGGAAAAGACCGAATGCCATATGAATTGAAATTCCCGAAAGCATTGAAACGGCTAACGGAGCAATAAGGAGAATATGAAAATCATAGGAGGGTATCAGTGAAGATGAAAAAACCGAAACAGTCAATATTCCGCTTAGAAATAAATATATTGCAATTAGGGCAACATTGCTGAAAATAAAAGCCGAACCGATAAGCACCTGTCCCATGTAAACCTGACCGAAACCCGGGAAAAGCAAAGACAGAGAAGTTGCCGATTTCTTGTCCGGTAATCTTATCGTTTTTCCTAAAGAGCTTTCCTCGCTGACCTCATTCCAGAGTTTTTTAAGCCTGTTTACTCTATTGCTTATTTTAGGCGGAATCTTTTGCCCCGGTTTAGGTAAAACAGGCTCCTGTTTAATCTTGGTCCCAAGTTTTCTGCCCTTCCTTATATCTCTTTCTCTAAATCTCAAGATCATTTTAAAACCCTCAATTAGCGATACCATTAATACAGCAATATACATACCAATTCAAGTATAACGCCTTGCATTATATTTATATTGTAAATACGGTAGCTTAAGACTTAAGCCGGTTTTCTGATTGCGGTATTTATGTCCTAAAATTATCAAATTCAAGGAATTGCTGTCCCATAGCAGATTGCGGCTAATTACAAAATATGCTCGCATTCAAGATTTGCTCTTAGTAGTATAATGCCCGTTAAACACTGGTCTAAATGAGGTTAAAAATGGATAAATTCAGATTTTCTCTCACTCAAAGGGTAAAATTTTATGAAACGGACCTTCAGACAGTAATGCATCACTCAGAGTATTTTAAATATTTTGAAACCGCCCGAGTCGAATACATGCGAAATCTCGGCCTGATTAAAAAAGGTGATTTTGTCGGCTCATCCACAGTGACTGTTGTTAAAACCCTAGCTGTTTTTAATTTCCCCTTAAAATTTGACGATGAGTTTAAAATAAATGTAAGAATTTCAGATCTGAAAAGAACTAACATGACTTTTGAATATCGAATAAACAGAGCTGATGATAACAGGCTAATAGCAACCGGATTAACAAAAGTTGCAGCAATTGACAGAAAAAGCTACAAACCGACACGCATTCCTCCGGTTATGGTCGACAAGATAACGGCTTTCGAGAAACTGCCGGGCAAATAGGTATTTTCAGGGTTATTTGCATGAAGAAAATATTCTCAAAAGAAAAAATAAAAAAGGTTTTTTATAGCGCACTTTTACTGACTTTGGTTACTTTCTCTCTTTCAAGCACATATCTTTATCATTTCATAATAGATACACCCGACAAGAAATCTCCTTTTTATTTAAAAGTTAAATCCCTGCCTGAAGAAACGGTTATAATATTTATCTTAACTCAGATAACCATACTGATTTTTTTATTGTTTCTGTGTTCGCTAATAGGTTTCGGATACAGCCGAAAATACGGCTTTAAGGGACTCGGTGATCTAGATACGCTTAAATCAGATTTACGCTTTATTGTTCCTGCTTCCATCATTATTGTTCCCCTTCTTTTTTTCGGTTTTGACAATTTACTAATAAGAGAGATTCCCACGCTTTATCCCGACAATCCTTTTTGGGGACTTACCAAAGCTTTCATGACATCAACAACATATGAACTTGTAAGCAAATTCGGTCTTGTCACTGTAATAATGGGCGTATTTAAAAATAAGCATATTGCGGTGTTCATTCCTGCAGTATTTTTTGCGGTGCTTGTTCGCGGAACCTTCATGGATTACGGAATAGACTTTGGTTTTAACTATCTTTCTTTATCCGCTGTGTCTACAACCTTACTTTACGGTTTGGCTTCGGGATACATTTACATTTACAGAGGGCTTTTGACGGTAATGTGTTTTAAATTTCTGATAGATTTAAAATATATGATTTATCCGCTGATCAACTGAGTTCAGGCTTTATTCTAAAGAAAGATTTCCTTTTTTAACTTCATTAACGAAAGTTTTAATTTCCCTTTTGAAATCATCAGTCATTCCTGAGAACTTTACTCCGATAATGGTATTTCCAAGATTCTGTTTTTCAATTCTTATTACAGTAGCTGAAGACGTTATATAAAATTTTCCTCCGGGAACTTTGAACTTAAGTTTAAGATTGCTTCCCTCTTTTATTTTTATTTTATCATCTAAAAATACTTTTGTATCCAGAGCCATTCCGCCTTCAGAAATATTTTTTGCATAACTGAAACCGAAATCCTGCTCTTTTGATTCATTTATAACTTTCATGTAAACAGGAACACGCTTTGCCCTTCTTCTTTCCTTGTCCATATTTAATTCCTCTAATTGCTACTTTAATCTTTTTACAAGAAGACAGATAATACCCGTTACTGCCAAAAAAATGAAATAGAACTTAAGAAATGTCCTGTATTTGAGCCATTCATTCTTCCCATTTTCACCCATTCCCTTATTGACCTCGCTGCCCAATATCTCCTGCCTTTGAACAGGCTCATTTAGCGTTTTTTTAATGTAATAATAGGTCTTTAGCAGTATATAGACAGGCAGCCACCAGTAAACTAAGAACAGAGTAAGCGACATTATAAAGGTTAAGACACTCATATCATTACCTTAATCGTTCATATTTTGCTACAAAAAGCAAATAATGATTATCTAACTACCTGTTCTAACTAGCTTATTAGATTAACGTTAAAAACCTATCTAAGGCGCATTGACATGCTGCGTTGCGTTGTGCTATAAGAACCGTTCTCAATTAGTAACTTTTTATAATTTTATGAGGTTTATATGTTTAAATATCTTATCAATAATTTATCAAGCTCAATAATAATTTTCACAATGATCTTTTCTCTTAATTTAAATTCACTTTATGCAGGTGGAGACGGTAGCGGTAAAAAACCTAAAGGTGATATCGCACCAGAAGGGTATATTCCGTCAAAAGACATGAATTTTAACGAAAAAGAACTTAAAGAGGGAAAGATTCCCCGTAGAGAAATGGGAAAGCCCGGTTTCGGTTGGGATACTTCCGCCGAAATGCAAAAATGGCTCAATAAATTTATTAAGAAACAGTATGGCAGTTCATTTTCGGCACTTCCCACTGAAGACATAAAAGTGCCGCCCATGATTTTTGTTCCCGTAAACCCCATAGAAATTTCACCGACAACCGGTTATGAACCCAACACCGAAACTGTCAAACCCGAAGGCATAATTCCTGTTACTCCAAAAGAATTAAATCCGGGAGAATCTTTATTACCCGATGCAGGCTTTGAACTCCCTACAAGATTTGAATATCCGGATTTTCCACCGATGGAAGTCGACGCCTTATACGTAAGCCCGGGATATAATACCTGTTCAAGTTCCTCTATCGGACCGGTAGAGATCCTCCTTCTGGGAGCGGCAGCGATAGGAGTTGTTGCATGCACGCTAGGCGAAGGTGTTTCATTTGGAAGCGCTTCTCCG
>CAYYBZ010000284.1:2689-3480 GCA_964470285.1 uncultured Oligoflexia bacterium | reverse complement strand
TCCCAATTCTAATATCTGGAGGAGTTGCATAAAACAAAATAATCATGAATTATATCCAACAACTTGCAGACTCACATAATATAAAAGTGTACACAAACAAAAATATTCCATGCGGAGATGGAGGAATCTGCTATGGTCAGGCTTATCTTGCTAATTTAATGAATGATAGTTAAGTCATAAAAACCAATTAAAAAAAAAGTTATCACTAAAAGAAGTTAGCACTGAAAATATAATCAAAATTGACAGGGATACAAGGAGCAATCGGATTGATATTCTTTGTACTATGTTTTCCAAAAACGACATAAAACACCTATTTCTTTTTAATAATGTTTCGCAGATAATAAGAAACCGTTCCGTCGGAGCTTATTTCTTTATAAATAATTTCCTTAGAACCTGCGGGCACTTTAATTTTGTA
The DNA here is from genome assembly GCA_964470285.1 of uncultured Oligoflexia bacterium. Taxonomy (GTDB): domain Bacteria; phylum Bdellovibrionota_G; class CAYYBZ01; order CAYYBZ01; family CAYYBZ01; genus CAYYBZ01. Next base: position 3,065 of record CAYYBZ010000284.1, on the reverse strand, counting down.
ATCAAAGGGCCCGCTTCTTTCATCGGCGACCTTTTGACCGGCCACCCACAGGCTTCCCTTTTTAAACATGTCGCCTCTTGTAAAAACTTCATCGGACATTGCATAGCTGTTATGCACCGGCATGTCGATTTTCAAGGTCGGGCTTTCCTTGTTAAGCTTTAAAGTAAACCATTTACGTCTGCCTTTTTTTATCATTTTGGAATTACGCGAGTAACGATTGACCCTCCAGAAATACCGTCCTTCCTTGAAAAAGTCGGCAAGAAAACTCAGTGAAGTTTTTGGAACCATTTTTGAATAGATTCTCTTTTGCATCGCTCTATCGGTGAAAACCTCAACCTCGTAAAAACGGGCTCCCTGAGTGTTTTTCCATTTAAGG
>CAYYBZ010000284.1:0-2679 GCA_964470285.1 uncultured Oligoflexia bacterium | reverse complement strand
CTCGAAAATTATTGTCGGGTTTTTGTCTTCTTCGGAAATAACTTCTTTCTTAGACTGGGTCTTAGATCCTGAAAGCCTTACTACGGCAAAAAGCTGAGGCTTTGAAAACCGGCTCGTTTTGGCTTTATATCTCCAGTAGTAAGTTCCCGGCATCGGGGCAAACATTGTAAAATATTTATAAGGAGTAATTTCGGAAAAAATTCTGGTTTTAAAATCTGATGATTTGGAAATTTCAAAGTAGTAATATCCTGCAGAACCTTTTTCCCATTTAAAAGTCAACATGGGAGGCTCAGTATTATAGAAAACCCTCGTTTTGACTCCGTACTCAAGCACAATATCCGAAATTTTTGATTTGCCCGGTTTAAGCCTGTTCTTATTTGACACTTTAGATGGAACTTTAAGAGCGGTGTTGGCTTTTAGTGCAACATCTCTTCCTGCAATATCAGATTGAACATTACCCTGAAGAGCTACTATATCCATGGATCCGTCAGTATTGCTCTTTATAGCAATCCGGGCTAGAGTCCCTCTCATTTTTCTTGTTGTTATACTTACGGCGTTGTTTCTAGACTTAATAGTAAACTCTACGCTGTTTCCGCTTATTTTTTGTAAACTCACTATTGCGGTTCCCGAATCAAGAGTAGCCTCGAGTGTTCTCGAGCCGCCTCTTGAAAAAACAAAGTCTATTTTAATTTTTGATCCTTCTCTGACTACCAGAGATCTCTCGTTGATAAATGAAAGTTCAACATGAGAATTGTATGGGACTGAAAGCTGGTCACCGGTTCTGATATTCCATCTTCTGGAGATAGATTTCTTTGAACCCTTTCTAACGATATAGGGGCTACCCTCAGATCTTGTAACTTTGAGAGGAATTCTCTTGAGGGTAATCTTTTCATCTGTTTTGGGTGGCGTTACAGATGAAACAGGAACAGATGTTACTTCAGGTGTTTCTTTTGGTTGAGTTTTTAACTCATGCTCCTGAATTATCCTGAATTTCCTGTTAGCTGAAAAGATTCCGTGAAAGTTTCTGTTGTCTACGACTGCAACATGCCAGTAGTATTCTCCCTTTGGCAGATTGTTTATTTTTATCACGTTGTTAATCAAAAAAGCGCTGTAAATTACCCTTTCAAATGCAGGATCAGCTGAAATTTGCAGATGATACGTATTGGGAACTTTTATAAATTCAAACGTTATCTCCGGAAGACTACCCCCGGAGTATCTGAAAGTTTCACCGTCTGCGGGAGCTATCACATCGGGTGCTTCAAGTAGACTGACTATCTTATCGGGAATACTTTCCTCAATTTCTATGCCCTTTCCGCTTTCAATTTCAATTGCCTTATTGCCGGCGCTGGCAATGCTTTTTCCTTCTAAAACTGAAATTCTGGTCTTCTTGTTCTTTTGCACCTCGATTGCGACTTTACTTTTTCCCTTTGCAGGCAGTATTGTTGAAGTTCCCTTAGGTGTTGTTATATTTAATCTGTTTACGGCGCTTGCTTCTACTCTACCGTTTACAATTTCAAAAGTGGGAACATCACCGTAGGCGGTATTCCTTTCCATTTTTTTGATAACAATTATTGAATTTTGTTCTATCCTTACGGTGGCATTATCCGTAAAAGTGACTAAAGCTTCAGAGTTGGAATGAGTTTTGACAGAATCCTCATCGAACAGATTTTCATTCAAACTTGCCGATTTCCATTCAATCCTGCCTGAATATCTTGATTCAACGACATTCTTGATATAGCTTAAGTTTGCTACTCTTTCTGACGGGTTTCTACTTTCATACTTTTTTATAAAAAGAAATGCAGCCAGTAAAAAAACCGTGATAAGAGCAATAACTATAATAAACACTTTTTTATTCATCTTTTTTCCGGAAATATAGATTTTTATTTGAGATTTTTTACAAGCTTCGATCAGAAAACATTTTTTAATAAAATAAAACGCTTGTTCCCTCCTAAAAAAACACGGGCAGGCCTATTATTATATTGTATTTTAATACCTAATTATGTTCAATAAGATTCGCTATTTTAATAGCGCTGCGCATTATACTTTCCTGAGTATTCTCAAATATTTACACTTAATCTATTGCTAAATATTTACTCTTGTAATATTACTTACTAGCGTCTTAAAAAGGTGATTTTTGAAGCAAACTAAAATAAAAAACATGTATATTATTGACGGTACTGCGTTAGCGTACAAGTCATATTTTGCATTTATCAAGAATCCGCTGATTAATTCCAAGGGACAAAATACATCGGCTGTTTACGGTTTTACGACCGTTCTTATGAAAATTCTTAAAGATTTAAAACCGGATTATCTTGCCTGTGTTTTTGATTCAAAAGAGCCTACGAAAAGGCATAAAGTTTATGAAGAATACAAAGCTACCAGAGAAAAAATGCCAGATGAAATGGTTGATCAATTACCGTATATAGAAAAGTTGGTTAAGGCATTTAATCTCCCGTTTGTAATCAAACCCGGCACAGAAGCCGACGACATTATTGCGACAATTGCATCAAAGCATGCGTCAAATGATTTGAAGGTTTATATGGTTTCAGGTGATAAGGATTTAATGCAGGTGGTTTCAAAAAATGTAAACCTCTATTCATCTAAAAAAGGAGGTGAAGCAGAAATTTTTGACCCCGAAGCCGTTAAAAAGAAATTCGGCGTTCCTCCTGAAAAAATAGT
>CAYYBZ010000283.1:0-3487 GCA_964470285.1 uncultured Oligoflexia bacterium | reverse complement strand
AACCTTGTCAATAAAAGCTCGTCCTTTGGATAACCGGTGCTTGTGGAAAACCTTGTTTGCTTTACAGTATTATTTCTTGTTTCTTCATCAAATAGTTCAGACTTTATTCCGGTTAATTCGGATGCCTTTTTTATTAAAAGTTCTCTTTCAAATGCACTGGGTACTTCCCTAAAAATACCCTGCAGTTCTTCAAGAATTCTTGCTTTGCCGGAAGTTGTTTTTTCCTCTTCAAAGAAGATATCCATATAAAAATTAAGTATTTCTCTGGCTGAACCTATCTCTAGAGCAAAAGCGCCTGATCCGTTTTCTTTAAGAAAAGAATCGGGATCATGTCCCCCGGGAAGACGGATTACCTTGACGTTCAGACTATTTAAAAGGGCCGGTCTTAGAACACGTTTCACGGCATTTAGGCCGGCTGAATCCGAGTCAAAAGTCACATATACGTTCTGTGTAAAACGTTTTATTTTTCTTGCGTGTTCAAGAGTAAACGACGTACCTAGAGTCGCCACAACATTTGTAAATCCATTCATCTTTAGTGCTATAAGGTCCATGTATCCTTCAACAACGATTACAGAATCATGTTCCCTTATGCTTCTTGAACACATTTCATCAAGACCGTAAAAAGAGCTCCTTTTGGGAAAAACGGGGCTTTCAGGACTGTTAATATATTTTGCATCATCGCTTCCAAGCGTTCTTCCTCCAAATCCTATAACGCTTCCTTCAAGATTTACGATAGGAAACATCAACCTGTTTCTAAAACGGTCATAATAATCACCGGTCTTTTTGCTTATCAGCAACCCGGTTTCTTCGGCATCCTGAAGATTGTGATTTGCATTTTTAAAATAATCGTAAAGACCTGACCATGAATCCCTGGCAAAACCTATCTTGAAATCAATCGCCTCTTTCTTACTTAAGCCTCTTGATTTAAGATATTCTCTTGCGGTTTTTCCTAAATCTGCGGAAAAAAGATTTTTACTGTAATAATTCATGGCACTATCGTTTATACGAAAAAATCTAGCAAAGTCCTGCTTTGGTTTTGATCTTACACGGCCCTTCAGCTCAACTCCTGCCTTACCTGCAAGACTGTAAAGCGCCTCCTTGAAGTTCATGTTCTGAATTTGCATCACAAAATCAAATACGTTTCCGCCGGCACCACAGCCGAAACAATGATAAATCTGCTTTTGCGGGCTCACGATAAAAGAAGGTGTTATTTCCTTGTGGAAGGGACACAAGCCCTTAAAGTTAGTGCCAGCCTTTTTTAAAGGAAGAAAATCGGAAATTACGTCAACAATATTGACTGCATCCCTGACTTCATGAATCTGGGATCGCTCCTGATAATTTTCTTTTAACATCAAGTTTAAAGATCTATTTTTCAGTAACTTTTAGTTCTGTAAGTTCTTTTCTGAACTCTTTTTCTGGCAGCAATTGCCTTTCTCTTCTTCTTCACGGAAGGCTTTTCGTAGTGTTCCCTTTTTCTTACTTCAGAAAGTATTCCTGCTTTCTCACACTGTTTTTTAAATCTCCTGAGCGCACCTTCGAAAGACTCGCCATCCCTGACTTTGACTTCTGGCATTTTTAAATTCACCTACCTAACATTTTGGACTGAGTAACAAAAAAAAGCTTTTCATGCCTTTCCTTATGAGTTAAACGCGTGATTTTATAGAAAAATTAACACATTTGTCAATATATATTAGACAATTTTCTTAAAAGTTTATAACTTGCATAAACGTATCAGAAAAAATAGGGAGCTTAAGAACGCTCCCTATCGATACTCACAATAATGTCATTAAATACAGCAGCTTACAAACTTGATGATTTTTTCAACTTGCTTACCACATCAAGTTGTTCCCATGAAAAACCGTCAGCTCCGCGTCCGAAATGACCGTAAGCGGCCGTTTTTTTGTATACAGGCTTTAATAAATCAAGGGTTTTAATAATTGAATAAGGTTTTAAAGGGAAAACCTCCCTTACTATTTTCACGATCTTTTCATCGGATAATTTTCCGGTTCCGAAAGTTTCAACCATAACCGAAACGGGTTCCGCAACACCGATTGCGTATGCAAGCTGAATTTCGCATTCATCGGCAAGCCCTGCGGCAACAATGTTTTTTGCAACGTAGCGGGCCATATAGGCTGCACTTCTATCAACCTTTGAGGGGTCCTTGCCGGAGAAACAACCGCCTCCGTGACGTGCCCATCCGCCGTAAGTATCCACTATTATCTTTCTGCCGGTAAGGCCTGTATCGGCAGGGGGACCTCCGATCTCAAATTTACCGGTGGGATTAACGTGATAAACGGTATCTTTTGTAATGTACTTCGCAGGTATTGTTTTTTTGATTACTTCTTCTATTATTGCTTCCCTGATATCTTTGTGACCTCTTCCTTCAATGTAAGGATTATGTTGTGCAGCCACAACAATGGCTGTTATCGCATCGGGTTTACCGTCTTTAAAAGAAAAAGTAACCTGTGATTTACCGTCGGGTCTTAAGAAATCAAGTTTTCCTTCTTTCCGACAGGCCGTAAGCTTTTTTGTAAGAGCGTGGGCATAGAATATGGGAGCCGGCATGTATTCTTCGGTTTGGTTGCAGGCATAACCGAACATCATTCCCTGATCACCTGCGCCCTGATCTTCTCCGTTTTTATTAACCCCCATCGCAATATTTGAGGACTGTTCATCGATAGAAGTCATTACGGAGCAGGTTGCCCAGTCAAAACCCATAGCCGATGAGTTATAACCGATTCCTCTGAGCGTCTCGCGCACAATTTTAGGCATATCGGCATAAGCATTGGTGGTAACCTGACCTGCAATAAATGCAAAGCCGGTTCCTACAAAAGTTTCTACAGCGACTCTTGCTTCATTGTCGTTTTTTATGATTTCATCCAGTATGGAATCAGAAATCATATCAGCAACTTTATCCGGATGCCCTTCTGTAACCGATTCAGAAGTAAATAAATAATTTCCCTTGGGCATATTAACCTCCCTTTAAAAGAGTCCCTTATATCAGGCATTTAAAGGAAAAGTCAATCTCGAAGTTTGAAGTTGAATCTTTTCAGAACTTAGGCTATCTCACCGCAAAAGTTTCCCCTATGATTCGAAAACAGTATAGCGTCATCAGAGTAAAGTTTAGAAATACAAAAAACACAAAGCCGATATTCAGAAGCATCTTTCTGCTTTTTAATCTATTTACAATCTCTACCGCCCCAAAAACAAATATTACAGTGCAATTGATAAGCATGCGCAGCCCAAATCCGTTTCCCTGATGATATCCGCTCCATAAAGAAATGATGTATACTTCAAAAAGAAAAACAGCAATTAAAGCGATTTTTAAAGTCTTATCGCGAAGATAAAAAAGCCCGATTAAAGAAAAAAGCGTCACCGGCGTTAACAAAAAAAGACCCTTCTGTGGAGAAAACAATACGAAAAAAATTTTTGGATTTAAAGGGTATCTGAACCCTTCATACTCTGCATATCCTGAAGAAAAATAAGA
>CAYYBZ010000282.1:0-3494 GCA_964470285.1 uncultured Oligoflexia bacterium | reverse complement strand
ACTTCCATAGAGTGACTTCTTATACATTCGTGCATTTTCTGTCTGTCCCCGCCTGCGTTTACCCCCTCCATAAGTATTTCTTCCATCGCCATAAAGGGAAGTTCTTTTAATAGGGTTTTTTCCACTACCCTTGTATTAACCTTAATGCCCCATACCGTATCAATAAAGATATTAAGAATACCGTCGGTTGCCAGAAATGCCATAGGTATTATGAGCCTTCTGTTTGCTGAATCATCAAGCGTTCTTTCTAGAAACTGCCCCGATGCATTGTTATATGCCGTGCTTTGAAGGTTCATTACAAATCTTGCAAGAGACGTCATTCTTTCCGCCTTAATGGGATTTTTCTTATAAGGCATGGCTGAAGAGCCTACCTGATTCTTGGCAAAAGGTTCTTCCAGCTCCCTTAAATGCTGGAGGATTCTTAAGTCATTTGAAAATTTATGGGCAGACTGTGAAATATTTGCAAGAATTCCGATTATAATCTGGTCCAGCTTTCTTGGATAGGTCTGTCCGCTGACATCAAAGAGTTTTTCAAAACCCATCTTAGCGGCAACAGATTCATCAAGCTTTTTAACCTTGTCTCCGTCTCCGCTAAAAAGTTTTAAAAAGCTGTCCTGAGTTCCGGTTGTGCCTTTAACACCCAAAAATCTTATCTGATTAAGTTCATATTCAAGCCTTTCCAAATCCATTAACAGATCCTGCAACCAAAGGCATGCCCTCTTGCCGACAGTTGTCGGTTGTCCAGGCTGTAAATGGGTATATGAAAGTGTCGGAAGGGATTTGTAATCCTGCGCAAAACCTGCAAGCTTGTCTATAACATTAACCAGTTTTATTTTTACTATTTCCAGGCCTTCCTTCATCTGAATTATGTCCGTGTTGTCTCCGACATATGCGCTGGTTGCCCCGAGATGAATAATAGGCTTGGCTTTCGGACATTGAAGTCCGTAGGCATAAATATGCGCGACAACATCATGTTTAACCTCTTCCTCTCTTCTTTCGGCCTCATTAAAATTAATATTATCGAGGTTATCTTTCATCTGCTTTATCTGCTCATCTGTAATCGACAAACCGAGCTGCTTTTGTGCCTCAGCCAGAGCAATCCACAGTTTCCTCCACGTTCTGAATTTCTTAAGCGGAGAAAAAACATAGAGCATTTCATCGTCTGCATATCTTTGAGCCAGAGGATCCACATAAATTTCATTTGGAAATTCTCTTTGAGTAGCCATTTTGATTACCTTTCCTTTAATCTTTTACAGCTGAACCGATAATTCTCGTGTTATCAGCTTTCCTTAAAGTTATTTTTACCCGATCAAAATACTCAAGAAGAGGTATTGAATACTTTCTTGACGCACCTGATAACTTTTTAAAATCCGATACGTTTATTGATTTCTTCTCTTTTATAACTCTAATTAAAGAATTCTGTAAATCTTTTATAATGTTTGTGCTGTAATACATATCCCTTGAGACCCTTACTATTTTTCCTTTTCTCTCTAAAAGTTTTATATAACCGTCCATTCTTTGCTCGGGGAAATCCAGCAATCCCGACATCTCTTTTAAAGTAGGCGGAGTCAGCTTACCCTTTTCAATCTGACTTTCTATTTTTCCCAGGTTCTCTTTTTCAAGCACACTTAGATGACTCTCTGAGTTTTTAAGTTTCAGCAACTCCCCTTCCCTTAACACAATACCCTTGTCGATCATGTGTGATAAAACATTTTCAAGTATTGTAACCGACGTTTTTCTATTCAATCTTTGAGCGAGTTCCGCCTGATTTACACCGTTTTTCAGAGGATTATCTTTCGAAATTCCCGCTATCTCAACTTTAACAGCCTCCCATAAAGCCTTGTAATTGGCAAAGCAAAGATAATGATTATCTTGCAAACATATAATCTGTTGCGATTTTTCAAGTTCACCCAATGCATTTGAAACTTCCTGCTGCGCAAATTCCCTGTCAAGGAGAACAAACAAGTCTTTTTTGTTTAGACCCTTCCACATGAATCTCTTCAAAAATACTTTAATTACGTTTTTTATTTCTCCGGTTCTGAGGATTTCTAAGTTTTTGATATATTCGTTTCTATCCCTTATGCTTTTTGGGGGATCAGGAAAAAGCAATATCCCCCCTCCGGCTGTAACCAGCGGGCTTGGATTTCTTAAGATAAATCTTTGCCCGAATTCAATATAAGCTTTTTCTACCAGAGCAATGCGCACAAAAGCACCATTCCCCTGATAAATATCTTTTTCTTTCCCCGGCGAAAGAGCGCTAACCCTGCAGGCCAGCTCAATTGAATCAATGTTAATCCTGTAATCCGCTTGATGCTTTATCGGTTTAGAAGAATGCACACACTCTACCCATGCATCAAAGGTTTTTAACGGAATACAATCCCCTAATGCGAGAATATCCCCTTTTTCAATATTTGTTTTATCAATGTTACCAAGATTTATACCTAGTCGCATACCACCCTTTGACACATCAATTTTTGAGTCAAAACTTTCTATACCCTTGACCCTAATTTCTTTAAAACCCCGGTTTTGTGAAAAAATATTGATCTTATCTCCTTTTTTTAGGCTCCCGCGTTGTGACGTTCCCGTAACAACGGTTCCGAAACCCTTTATCGAAAATATTCTGTCTACAGGCATTCTGAAATAGCCGTCATTTCTTTTACTTTTGGTTTTTACCGCTAAAACATTAATCTTTTCTTTTAGCTCATCAATCCCTGTATTATTCTTAACCGATGTAAAAATAAACCGGTTGTTTTTAAATCCACTTTCACTTAATTCCGATTCAACGCTTTTGCTTAGCTTTTTTCTTTGGTCATAACTGATCAGATCAGATTTTGTAATTACAAAAATTATACTTTGAATATGCAACAGTTTAATAATCTGTAAATGCTCCCTTGTCTGGGGCATTATCCCCTCGTCTGCTGCAATGCAAAAAAGAACAATGTCAACGCCGGCTGAACCGGAAACCATGGTTTTTATAAATCTTTCATGCCCGGGAACATCAACAATCCCGGCTAAAACATTTTCCAGACGCAGGGGAGCAAAACCAAGCTCTATTGAAATTCCCTTTTCCTTTTCCTGTTTTAATCTGTCTGTATCGACTCCGGTAAGGGCCTTAACAAGCTTAGTTTTTCCATGATCAATGTGGCCGGCAGTTCCAATAATAACTGTCTTCATAGCGAAAAAATGAATCATTCCTATAACATAAAGACAATAAATATGCAAAAACCATTAATCCTAACTTAAAAAACATTGACTAACTTGGAATTATTGAAGAGAATACGCGACTGTTTAACGGATAACCTTTAAATGGAAGGATTTAAATGAACCGATGTATGATGAAAAAAACGCCCGGTATTTTTCAGCAAGTGAAGACGTAACAAATGAGGTCATCGCGTACGATAAAACCTATGACTTGACGTTTCAATTATCGATCAACAGCAGTGAAGGTCCAGTAAACGTGATTAGATATCCCATAATCGCTTTTGCATATACCG
>CAYYBZ010000281.1:0-3497 GCA_964470285.1 uncultured Oligoflexia bacterium | reverse complement strand
GATGTTTTGATAATAGGGGGGTATTCGCCTTCAGATGTCATGTGCGGTTTTTCATCAACCGTTCGTGACAGCATCAGACTCACATATAAAAATCATTATGCTAGCATGGATTTTATTAAGTATCTAACGCAGAGCAAAGGCAATCTTGAATACGCCGAAAAAAAGTTTCAAGAAAATAATAATCTCAGGTTGATATCTAGATCGCTGAACATGCTTTATCTTTATGATTATTTAATAAAAAATGGATTCAGGGCAAAGGCTATAAATTACTTTTTGCTTGAAATACGGAAGTTCGATGAGTTTATCAAATCGCATCCCAAAGTGGTTGTCATATCAACTACTTTTATAACTAATGCCCAAGAAGTTGCAACCATATCTAAAGCGATAAGGGAGGAGTCCCCCGACACTATAATCATTGTGGGTGGAATAAAGATTTTCAAAAGTTTCAAAAAACATACGCTTTATAAGAAGGGATATTTCGATGGTTTTGACATAGAACCAATGGTTCAAAGCAATTTCTTTTTCAATAAAGAAATAGACAAAAATGTCGATATTTTTGTAATTGAGGAATGCGGTGAACTCACTTTACTGGAATTACTTAAAAAAATCCGCGACAACAAAGATTTCAAATCAACGGCAAACATTGCTTACTATGACAAAGACCGTCTAGTTTTTAATGAAAGGATTAAAGAGCCTTATGGATTTGAAAACAATTTAATCGCTTGGGACAAAATTCCTAAAGATATGATAGGTAATGAAATACCTGTTTCAGCGGGAATGGGTTGTCCATTTAGATGCTCTTTTTGTGATTTTGCGGGATTACATAAAGTGAAGATTAGATCTATAGAGCATATAATAAGAGAATTGACACTTATCCAAAAGACTTTTCCTGGTATTCCACTGTTCTTTACTGACGATAATCTATTCACAACGAAGCAAAGAACCAAGGATCTTTCGGAAGGGATAGTTAAAAATAATCTTAAATTCAAATGGCGAGCGTTCTTTAGAGCAGATGCAATTTCAGAAGACAATGTTGAAATACTTGCTAAATCTGGATGCATTTTTGCACATCTTGGACTGGAATCCGGTGACAACACAATTTTAAAAAACATGAATAAGCGAACAACAAGAGAGCAAAACCTTAAAGCTGTGCGACTGCTAAATGCCAATGGCATCAGTACGGTATCAACTATAATTATAGGTTTTCCAGGAGAGACTAGGGCATCTGTTGACAATACTATCGATCTTTTAAATTCATTGCCCAACATAAAGCTTCCGATTAATAAATATTACCCTCTTGTCTTTATTTTACAGCCTTTATCCCCTATCACTTCCCCAGAGAACAGGAAAAAGTATAATATCAAAGGAGGTTATGAACATTGGTCCCATTCTACGATGAATTCTGACCAAGCTAATGAAGAATACTTAAGATTCTTTAAAGAGGTTACCATTCCAGCAGTAGCGTACCTGGAATACGTTGATCCAGAAGTCTCCGTTAATAAAATTACTGATTTTGCCAGAGAAAGGGACCAGATAGTAAAAGACGGACTAAATCCCGTAAGCAAGAATAATGTTCAGATAATTTATAAAAGATTCGATAAAATATTATTCTCATGAAACCAATGACTGGATTGAAAATTCTCAGAGGAACTGTTTACCTTCTTGCAATTCTAGGTTGCTCGTGTAATCCAAACGAGAAAATTAATTTAGAAGGTTTATGGAAAATTAAAGCAGGTGACAATATACAATGGAAGGAAGTAACTCTTGATGACACGAATTGGATTAGCGTAGATGTTCCAAAAGAAACAAGGCTTTAAAAACTACAGGGGAATGGCGTGGTATAGAAAACAGGTAGTAATCCCTTCGAGTAACGGAAACCGTTTATTAGCCATTTATTTAAGCAATATTGCAGATTCTGACGAAGTGTACTTCAATGGTGAACTTATCGGAAAATCCGGGTCTTTGATTAAGAACGGTCGTATTACACCTCATATGTCAAGGGCATATACAATTCCTTCAAAACTTATCGAATACGACTCCCCAAATTTGTTAGCTATAAGATTTTTTAAGCAGTATGGTCCCTTTGTAGGAATCTTTAATAAACCACCTGTAATTGGCTTAGCTACTAGCCTAAACAAATTGTCCCTTTTTGATAACTTCATGAAATCTTACGGCATATTAATCAGTGCGATAATTGTTTTCCTGCTGGGTTGCTATCACATGATCCTCTATTTTCATTTGAGGACCAGAACCGATTATTTAGTTTTTTCTGCAGCATGTTTTACAATATCGATTTATGAAACTTTTCTCAGTTTTATTCCATATTTTGCTTTTAATAATCTTGTTCTAATATCCAAGCTTCATTTAATAAGTTGTATTGTGTGCTCAATCTTTGTTTTCTGGTTCATTCTTTCTTATTTTGAATATAAAAAATATTATTTGTTACCCACATATTTAGCAATTACTGTGACATACTGCTTAGCCATTATTTTGACGAATGACGCTGATAAAAATCTGGCCATATTTAACAGTTATATATTATCTCTCTTGGTAGTATTCTTCATAATGTTTTATATAAGTATTAAAAATGTTGCCTTCTCAAAAACAAAGGGTAATTATTTTATTCCCCTAGGTATCGTTGCTGTCATTATTTCCACGTTCAATGACGGCCTTGTTACATTTGGATACTACTATTCTACTTTCCTTATTGGTTATGGCTTTTTATTCTTTATCATCGGTATCTCCATCTCTCTAGCCAATGACTACACAACCGCCTTTAAAGCTGAGCAGTTAAAAACCAAAACCATCGGTAATATCCGCGAGACTGCGTCCGAGCTGACAAAAGAGCGCAATTTAAAAAGGCTTCTGGAAAAGTCAATTTCTGTTCTGAAACAGCAACTCAATATAGTTAGGTGCACGATTGTTCTTGCGAACCCGGAAGGTGAGTTCAATGAAAAAGCGGATGTTTACGGAGATACGTTAAAAGAGCCGCCCTCAGAAATTGAGGATTTAATATTGAACGTGGATTCAGGCCCGTACGTGATCAAGGATGTCGAAGATACTTTATCGGGAACGATGAAGGAATTTAAGAAAAAACACAGACAGATGATGATTGCCCCAATGGTTCAAGTTAACAAACAGATTGGAATTATTATTTTATCAAAAAAGATTGAAGGAATAAATTTTACCAACGATGACAAAGAGTTTGTAACGATAATAGCTGATGCGCTTTCCGTGGCAGTTGAAAATGCGAAGGCTTTTGCTGAAAAGGAGGGGCAGATAAAGAAGCAGAGAGACCTTCTCATCATGAGCGAGAAGATGGCGGCGATAGGTCAGCTTACATCGGGTATAGGCCATGAAATCAACAACCCTGTCAACTTCATAATCAGCTATGTGCCGCCTGTTAAGGAGAATGTAGAGGTTCTGATAGAGATTTTGAAGTTGTATGAGGAATTGAATAACAGTGAAGGATTAGCCGATAATCGAAGGGAGGAAAT
>CAYYBZ010000280.1:0-3509 GCA_964470285.1 uncultured Oligoflexia bacterium | reverse complement strand
CACTTTTGGGGTTTATTTCATAGCACTGCCTGTATTCGTCTAAAGCGCTTAAAAGTTTACCGGCCTTATAATCCCTTTTTCCACGGGCAAAATGCTTTTTGAACGCTTCTCTTTGCCTTGCCCTTTTTTCCTGAGCTGTTGAGCTGACCCGCGGTTCTACAATTGCGACAGTCGATTTAGCAGTCGGTCTCTCGGTTACTGCAGGAGCAGGTTTAGCTGTTTCTTCTGTGTATGGAGTTACACTGACATCAGATGTTGATTTAGGCTGCATCATCTTCTTTGAAACCTTAGCAGGAACTCCTGTAGGCTCAACCTTAATTGTTTCACCGGGTAACGGCGCAGGCTTGGTTGTAACCTTAACTACTTTGTCATTTTTTAAATATTTATCCAGTCCGAAGAAATCATTAACATACAGATAAAAGCCCATGATCCAGAATGCCGAAATAATTACGGCCGTAATAAAAACCTTCCAGAATGCCGAGCTGCTTTTAAGCTTTGCACCCCTAACTTCGACTACATTTGTTTTATAATCGTCAAAGGGTTTTTCTTCCTTTATTTCAACAATTCTTTCTTTGTCTGTATCTTTGTGTTTGTCTTGTTTCTTTTCAATAGCACTTCGATCATCTTCACCTGTAACTTCCTCTTTAAATTTATGTTCTTCAGTCGCCCCGTTAAGTGAATCTTTTTGGGCATATTTTTTGATATCTATTACCTTGGCGCCTTCAGCAAGCCTGATAATATTTACGCTGCATAAAAGGAAAATAAGCCGCAAGGTTTCGAGTTCGCTTAAAGGGCTTGTTTTAAGAACATCGTCTATTTGTGCACCGTCTTCGAGCTGGTCTATTACCCTGAATTCCATTCTGGTAACCGGAAACTCAGCAATAAGGCTTTTCCATTTCTTATCCAGAAGTATTCTTCTTGTCAGGGGATTTAATCTCAACATAAGCTGATTTGTGTTAAACTTTCTTTTAATACCTTCGGTTATCAAAGCAGGCGTTCTAAACTTGGCCGGGACTTCAGTTATCGATGCCGGTTGATCGAAAAGAATAAAGAAATCACCCTGCTCCCAGTCAAATATACTGTAAAGTATGTGCTTTATTTGTGACTGAAGAAGAGGAACAAGCGTATCTTTGTTGATATGACCCATCTCAACGAGTATCTGACCGAATTTAAGATTTGATTTCTGGCTTATTTTAAGAGCCTGCTTTAAATGTTCTCTTGAGATTAATCCCTGTTCAACCATGAATTCTCCGAATCTTTCATTCGGTTTGTTAGACGATGAGAATATAAGTCTTCCATCATCAAAATAGATGATTTTTTTATCCTTTTCTTTCTCGAAAATAACCGCGCCTGTAAACCTGAAGGTATTTGCATCGTAAAGAATTCTTGGAACCGGAACGTTACCCAATGCCCCCTTCTTTACCTTTTTTCTTCTAAGATCGGCCGTTTCCTTGACATATTCGGCTACCATTTCAGGGGAGGTATAGGTATCGAAGGTATGGTCAAGAACCGAGGAAAGATTTTGTATCTCTCTTTTATCTTTGGGATCTTTTAAAACCAGAACCGGTGTAACCGCGGCAAAGCTTAGATAAGATATCTGTTCTATAAAGTCCATGCCGTCTTTCTCAAGGCATTTAAGATCATATAGAATTACATTGAAAAGCTCGCTCCTGCATTTTTCTGTAGCATCAGCTGTTCCGACTACGAGCAGCGTTGTAAAGCCCAGCTCAAATACGTTCTTCTCTATATCGAGAAGATACTGAGATTTTTCCGATCCCACTATTAATACGCTCATACTCATATTACATACATACAGGCTTTGCTAGTATATAGCATTTAGAGATGTTAACAGAAAGTCGGTGTAAAAACAATAATTTAGCACTTAAACTCTATAATCGCAGGAACGGTAAGTTAAGGAAAAGGCTTTAGAATTGCAATCCTTTTACGGGCCTTGACATGATAAAGCTCGTCTTGAGAGGTTAATTCCAAAACCTTGTTGTAAGATTTGATAGCTCTCGACCGGTCCACTGATTCCAGCATATAAGCCTCAATATAGTATTTTTTAACCAAAAGTTCTATTGATCCCAGAACTCTTTGCGAACGTTCATTGTCCGGATTGTATTTTAACGCTTTTAAACATTTTCTTCTGGCGAACCTGAATCTGGAACTTCTGTAATCAAGTTCACATTCGTACGAGAAAATATCTGAAAGAATTGAATGAACGCGTTTTCTTGAATTCATATTAAGTTTTAAATCATCGGCAAGTTCCAGAAATTTAAGAATCTGCATTTTTGCTTTTTTCATTTCTCCTGCAATAAGCATTTTTCTGGCAATTTCATAGTAATTTAAGAATTTTTTTGCCCTTTCGCATTTATCTGAGGATTCCGTTATTGTTGAACAGTAAATAGTTTTAAGATTTTCAATTCCGATTGAACTTTCAAGTTTTTTTTCACTTTTTATTTTAGCGGATTTTTTTTTGCGTGTTTTCTTAATTTTTTCAGGTTTGTCATCTGCTTCTTTTTTTACAGGCAAGGTTAGCAACATTTCTTTTTTTGATTCATTTTTGAGCTTGGACGGCTCTTTCTCAGAACATTTAATTTTTTCTTCATTGCTTATTTTTTCGCTTAAAATCCGGCTTTTCAGCCTAAAGCTTTCCAGTGAATCAAGATTCTCAACACCTGAAAATAACGGGATACATACAAAAATGAAGAATATCGCCGCTGGTACATAATAAAGAGGAATCGAAAAAGTTGAAAATTTAACCCGAATTTTTATTTCATCGAGTTCTATTACGTCACCATCACGGAGTTCCAGCACATCATCCTTTATGTCCTTACCTTCAATATAATTATCGGCTAAAGCAGGCTTTTTAAGAAAATATGAAGGCCCTCTTCTTTCGATAACAATCGGATCGATATCGCTTTCTTTAATTTCAAGATCACAGTCATTTTTCTTTCCGATTAATATTGCGCTTTTCAGGAAAAGTCTTTCTTTTCCTTCTTCATGATTTTCATTTAAAAGAAATATTCTTAAAAACGGAATTTCAAGCCTGAGTTTCAGCCATTTCCTTAATAAATCAATCTTCACTACATTTCTTAAAAGCAATAAGCCTGCCAGATTATTCAGAAGAATAAATGTCTAACTGCTCAGAATACTTAATTAAAAAAATCCGCTTCCCGACAAATCGGAAAGCGGATTCGATTTTAAAACCCTTTAAGTCTTATTTTCGTATTTAATAAAACTTCTAAAATATATCGAAAGTAAAATTAAAGACAATGGCATTTCCCGTTGCCTGAGGATTAATTACCCTGCATCTTACCCAGTCAGTGTTATCAAAAGCATTGTTTCCGAAAATAACAATCCCGTTTAAGGTAATAGTTAAAGTTAGGTAATTTTTGCGTGACAAAAATCGGCAGCTAAATCGATCCGAGTATTGATTTAAAAATCATCAAACCGTCCGTATTGCCGAGAATCTCTTCAGAGCATCTTTCCGGATGCGGCATTAAACC
>CAYYBZ010000279.1:922-3516 GCA_964470285.1 uncultured Oligoflexia bacterium | reverse complement strand
TGCGATCCAGCAGAAGTTTCCGGTTTAACAAACTTTACAAGCTCTACCTTGTTAAACTGATGCTGTCTTATCATTCCCTTAACGTCTTTTCCGTAAGAACCTGCCTCCGATCTAAAACATGGCGTAAATGCACAATAATAAATCGGGAGCTTTTCCTCGGGAATTGTCTCGTCTCTATGTAAATTCGTAACGGGAACCTCGGCTGTAGGAACCATATAATATTCAGTTCCTTCAAGCTTGAAGGCATCTGCTGCAAATTTTGGCAACTGGCCCGTACCGGTCATCGAGTCTCTGTTAACAATAAAAGGCGGCATTACCTCAAAATATTTTTCTCTGTGCACCTTTAACATAAAACTTATAAGGGCCATTTCAAACCTGGCAGCCGGTCCCATAAGCGTAGTAAATCTTGAACCCGTAACTTTAGCGGCCCTTTTAAAATCTAAAATTCCAAGAGCCTCACCTATTTCATGATGTTGCTTAGGTTTGGTTACAGGGCTTTTTGCCTCGCCCCATGTTTTTATTATTTCATTATCCTCTTCGCCTTTTCCTTTTTTAACGCTTTCATGAAGCATATTTGGAAGCTCCAGTAATCTGGTATTAAGCTCAATATCAAACCTCTTATACTTCTCTTCATCATCAGAAACAGACTTCTTTATATCGGAAACCTTCCTCTTAAGCTCTTCAGCCCTATCCTTTTTACCCTCCTTCATAAATTTTCCGATATCTTTTGACGCAGCATTAAGCTCAGCTCTGGCCGTTTCGACTTTTGAAATAAGAGAGTTTCTCTCTTTTCCCTTATTCAAAACATCAATTAAGTCAAAATCTGAGCCCCTCTTTTTAAGAGAATCTTCTATTCTTAGCCTGTTTTTTTCTAAGTATTTGTAATCAATCATAATATTGCAACCTCTAAGATTTTCTTAAGGAATGCCGGATTTTAATTTAAAGCATTATAAAAATCAAAAAAAATAGGTTACTTTATGTATTTAACCTTTTTAACATTGTAAGTGTCTAAACTAATGAAAAGAGAATATAACCTAAACTGACAAATTTAGAGAAATGAATCGGAAATAGATGAAAGAGAACTTTGAAAAAATTGTCAGTGAGCATCAAAGGAGTATTTATAACCTTTGTTACAGATTCCTGGGTAATCATGAAGATGCGAGTGAAGCCATGCAAAAAACATTTTTAAAAGCATATGAAAAGTTAGACACATTTAAAGGAATGTCGTCAATAAAAACCTGGATATACAGAATAGGTCTTAACGTATGTAAAAACCACTTAAGAGACAGAAAACATACAGTCGAACTTGACGTCAATAAAGCTTACCCGACTGACCGAGATGATCCGGTTCAAAACGTAATTCAAAATGAAAAAAGGCAGGCTCTGTTCAAGGCTTTATCTGAACTGCCCGACAAACAGAGAGAAACCGTATTTCTAAGAATTTATGAAAATCACACTTTCAGTGAAATATCAGGAATTACCGGACAATCGGTAAATTCTTTGAAAGTAAATTTTCATCACGGATTAAAGAAGCTTAAAAAAATTCTTAAAGGCTAAGGGAATTGCATGAGTAAACAAAAAACATACGATATCATAGATCAATACCTAAAAGGCGAGCTTGAAGAAGAAAAAAAGAAGGAATTTGAGAATTTACTCAAAAACTCTGCTGATCTAAGAATTGAAATTGATTCTTATAGAAAAATTAAAGATTCATTAACGGCGCTCAAAGTTCCCGACCCCGGAAACGCATTTTTCATCGCAAGTGCAAAGCAAATTTACACAGCAATAAACAAAAAAGAAAAGACCGGTTTTTCAGTTTCAAACATTATCCGCCTTTTTAAACCTGCAAGCGCCCTTGCAGCAGCAGCGGTTATATCGGCTTTAATAATAGGTATTCTCTGGCATAACAGCGGCAGAAGAAACATAGAAGATATTCAGTATAGCTTAAATGAAATCCGGCTTTATGATTCAGAATATATGAATTTATCGGACAGTGAGCTTGAAAAACTTGAGCTGAATTACACCGCAAAAATACTTGAAGAAGAAAACGTATCCATAGACGATACACACTGGAGCGACTATAAATCTCAGGACATACTCAGCGACGATCTTGAAATTTTAAGCGAAAAGGAATTCGAAGATTTCATCAAAATAATAAAAGAAAGTTAAAAGGAGGATTTATGTTAAAAATACAATTTATGTCTTTTGTTGCCGCACTGGCAATTGCCTTAAGTACCCCTGCTCTATCTCAGGGCCCGGGTTTCGGCAGAAAAGGTCAGGGGGGAAACCGACCCGGCGCTCAGAGAATGGACTACATAAAACTGTTAAAACTGACAGAAGTATTAGAACTCAACGAAGAAGATGCAATAAAGCTTAACTATAAACTTAAAAAGCACAGAACCAACATTAACAACATACAAATGAAAATGAAGGGGATAACCTCCGAACTGAATAAACAGATCAATGAACAAACAAAACCGGACGAGAAAAAGACCGGCTCTCTTATAAAGGATTACTTATCCCAAATCGACAAGATGTCCAAAGAAAGAGAACGCTATATAAATGACGTACTTGGAATGTTAAATACCGCTCAA
>CAYYBZ010000279.1:0-912 GCA_964470285.1 uncultured Oligoflexia bacterium | reverse complement strand
CAAAAGGCACGTTTTATTGTCTTTCAGGAGAGCTTTCCCAGAGATTTCAGAAAAAAGATCAAAGAGTTCCGTAATAAAAGAAGTAAAAAGGGTGTAAGAAATTTAAGAAATCAAGGTGATAATTCCGCTCCCTCCCCCGGAATGGATCAATGATCACTCCAGGTAAACTTAACCTGATCCCGCAGTTTTATAAACTGCGGGGTTTTTTATTCATTTCCGGGTAAGATAGTAAATCTCTTCCTTAACGCTTTCTATAAGAGGATCCCCTGGATTCAGCTTAATGTACTTCTTGAAGTTCGCTACGGCTTTTGTTTTCTGCTTTAAATACTTATATGAAAAACCGAGATGATAGTAAACCTGAGGATTTTTAGGAGCAACTTTTGCGGCCTGTTGATAGTATTGTAAGGCACTTGTAAATCTTTCGTTGTCTTCTAAAAGTTTTCCCGCACCCAGATATGCCTGCAGGTTGTATGGATCCTGTTTGATAACCTGCCGATATGTCTTAAATGCCTCTTTATCCTGACCGTTTTTCCTATAGCAATCAGCCAGCTTAAGCCTGCTTTTTATGAGCTTCGGATTAACTTGAAGAATCTTCAGGGAATAATCTATGGCTTTTTTGAGATTGTTGTTTTCATAGTTAAAATCCACCAGTCTCATGAGCGTTTTAACATGTTTTGGATCCAATTCAATTGCTTTATAAAGGTACGTTAGTCCTCTCGGTATCTGAGCATTCATCATCAAAGTATTTCCGAATTCATAGTTGGCATCAGCAGAATCGGGACGGATAACGGTACTTTTTTCAAGTTCCCTCAGGGCATCATCCATATTGCCAAGGTTTCGGTAAACTATACCCAGATTTAAATGTACCGGGAAATAATCAATTACCTGCTTGGAACTCTCAATAAGTACATC
>CAYYBZ010000278.1:0-3524 GCA_964470285.1 uncultured Oligoflexia bacterium | reverse complement strand
AACGTGACGATTTAAAATCCATGAAAGCGAGACTTGAGCCCACAGCTACGTGGCGTACGTTTGACGAATCAAAAAAAGCCGACATTGGTTTTTCTTCTTTGATAAATAAGCTTGATAAGGGATACAACCTTCTTCTTAAAAGAGATTATCAAAATGCCTATTATGAATTCGATTCGATACTCTCAGATACAAAATTCGTAAATTATCCTGAATACCTGTTTGCAAAATTCTATCTGGCTGAGACTCTTTATATGATGGGTGTAAACTACGGAGCCCTGATATATTTCGTCGATATACTTAAAAAAGAAAAAGACAAACCCTACATTGCAGAATCTTTAAGAAGAGCGATTTCAGTTTCTCAGGATTTAAAGGATGACGGCCTTATCCTTTATCTTGCAACCATACTGACACCGGACAGAATTCCGCCGTCGCAGAGAGAAGAATTCAGGTTTTTTATTGCTAAAAACTTTTACTTAAGCAATAAATTCAAGAATTCCAATATCCTATTTAAGGCCGTTGCCAAAAAAAACAGGCTTTATAACCTGTCTCAGTATTATCTTGGAGTAACTGCCGTTCAGGAAGGCGATTTCAAGACATCACTTAAACATTTTGCAAGAATCGCATCAGGTAAATACCCCGACAGATACTATGAATGGCGGCATCTAAGTGATCTTTCCAATATGAACATTGCAAGAATACTGTTTGAAGCCGGCTACCTGCAAAAAGCCGTTGAATACTATAACAAAATAGATGTAACCTCACCCATTTACGCCGAAGCCCTATACGAATCAAGCTGGTCGCTTTACAACTGGGGCAAATTTAACGCCGCATTATCAACACTGCATTCATTGCAATCGCCCTTTTATGAAATCACTTATTTCCCCCGCTCTATCCTTCTTAAAGGCGCCATTTTCCTTGAGCTGTGCATGTACAAGGACGCTATCGTGGCACTAAAAAACCTTGAGGAGTATTACGCTGAACTAAAATTGCTAATGGATACCTTCTATGCTTCTGCAAAATCAAGAGAAGATTATTACAGCCTTTTAACAGGGCCGGAGAATCTTCGCGGAGATTCTCCTGAAAACCCCTACAGAAAGCTTTTTCAGCTTGCATCTGCAAACAGGGATTTTCTCCAAATGCACAAATTTGTAAAAGAGCTCAACAGCGAACTTAGAATTCTTGCGGGTTTCAGGGATAATAAGAGGGCAAACCGCCTTTCTGATTACATAGACAAAAAGAAAAGAGTTGTTACCAAAAAGGCCGTCAATCTCGCTATAGAAAAAATTCAGCTTACAAAAAAAGCAATTCAGGATTATCTCAAATCGGCTGATGTCATAAAGCTTGAAATTACGACAGCCGAAAGAAAACTATTGGAAGACCGCGTTAAGGGTTACGGAATGCAGGAGTTCTGGGATATAAACATACCTCCTCCCGTTCAGTCCTCGGTCTTTATTCAGGATAAATATTATTTTTACGAGTTTGCCGGCGAATACTGGAAAGATGAAATCGGATACTACCTTTATAATGTAAAAAGCCAGTGTTTGGCCGAAATCAGGTAATGGTTAATTATGATTGAAATAATTAAAAGAAGTTATCTTTTCTTAATTCTTGCGACATCAGCAATCTTTTTTGCGTACTGTCCGTCGACCGGATTCAGCCAGGAAGATTTTAAAAAACCTGTTGCCAAACAGAAAAAAATTAAAAAGAAAACTGCACCGAAAGTTAAAGCAGAAACCCCCATAGAAGAGGAAAAACCTGCAGATAAAAAGGCTCAGGAAGAAGCAACCGAACCCACAACGATAGAAGCCTACGAATACTTTCAGGCACCCGACTATAAAAAATTAACGGCCGAATTCTTTCAAAAAATATCCCAGGAAATAAAGCTTTTACAAACGATTCACAAGAAATCACCTCCCGGAGAAGCCAAGGCCGATATCCTTTTCAGGCTGGCGGATGTTTTATGGCTTAAAGCCAAATATGAAAACCTGCAGGATATGGAGCGTTACCAGATTGATTACGACAGATTCATGAAAAAACAGATTAAAACCGAGCCGAAAATGCCCAAATTTAAAGGCGGCCGCTCCTTAAGAATTTACAATTCGCTTATAAGAAAATACCCCAAATACTCAAGGCTTGATGAAGTATTATTTCTTTCCGGCTATCACCACGGTGAAATCAGACATCCCAGCTACTATAAATACTACGAAAAACTCATCAAGGATTTTCCAAGATCAAGATTCAATATAGATGCCAGAATGTCTCTAGGTGAATACTATTTCGGTAAAAGAAAGCTTGATATGGCAGTTAATATATATAACTCCGTTCTGGCTTACGGACCTTCCAAAGTTTACAACTATGCCCTCTACAAACTTGGATGGTGTTTTTATAACCAGGGAAAGATCAACAAGGCAATAGAGCTCTTAAAAACCGTCGTATCAAGATCCGAGAAAGAACAATCCAAATATGCAATTGAACTTAGAGATGAAGCCTTAAAAAATCTGGTTTTATTCTATTCCGACATGGGGCAAATCAATGAAGCCCTGGCCTATTTCGAAAGCGTCGGGAAAAGAGATCTGTCAAGAAAGGTTTTAGTCAACCTTGCCCAGGTTTATTTTGATCAATCTAAATTTAAAAGTTCCATCAGAACCTATAATAAGCTAATAGATTTTGACCGCATGTACCCGGATGTACCCGAATACTATTCCAAAATAATCCGTAGTTATCAGAAAAGCGGTAAAGAAGATGTTGCAAAGAAGCATATGGAAGCTTACGTATACAAATTTGAAAAGGGAACCGAGTGGTACAAGCGCAATAAAAATGAAGCCCGAAAAGACGCCATGGATAGAGCCGAAAAATACTTAAGATTTCTTGCCAAATCGGCCCACGAAGAAGCACAACTTGAAGACGATGAGCAGAAGAAAAATGCCAAGTATGTTAAGGCTACAAAGTTTTACAGATTATACCTTTCGAAGTTTTCAAAAGATGAAAACGCATATGAAATGAAATACCTTCTTGCCGAAATATATTATCAACTTGAGGATTATGCAAGTGCTTCAAAATTCTATGTTCAGTGTATTTCTCACAAGGAAAAAACGAAATATCTTAAAGAGTGTTCCTCAAGCAATATCCAGTCGCTAACATTTCTTGAAAACACAGAATATGAGAATATAATGAAGAAACGCCAGGAAGCAGGTATAGATAAAGACGAGACCAGGAAATATGAAAGGATACCTTTCGGAACCTGGGCTCCTAAACTTCTTGAAGCCTGTACCGAATTCATAAATCTTTTTCCAAACAACGATAAGGTAGCCGAAACCATTTATCAAAAATCCAGAATAAATTACAATTACAACGCTTTTGATGAATCCATGACAGAGCTTATGGAGGTAATAAACCGCTATCCCAAAACTGAAATTTCCAAGCTTTCAAGAACACTTGTTCTGGACATCTACGGAATTAAGAGGGATTGGGACAATATTCTTAACTGGGCGGGGATATTCTTAAAAGACAGTTTCTTTGCAACC
>CAYYBZ010000277.1:0-3533 GCA_964470285.1 uncultured Oligoflexia bacterium | reverse complement strand
GAGACAGAGCGGGTAAATCCATGAAGGAAAAACTTGCAGAAGAAATACTTGATGCCTACAACAACAGGGGTTCGGCAATTAAGAAAAGGGAAGATGTTCACAGAATGGCGGAAGCCAATAAGGCGTTTGCCCATTACAGATGGTAGGAGTTTTGAGGATTTAAAAATGTTTGCTGCATCCGACATATCGAACGCCCAAAGCAGCGCAAAAGCCGCTCTGGATAAGTCCGGGCTTAATAAAGTCAGGAACATCGGAATAATGGCGCACATTGATGCCGGTAAAACTACAACTACAGAAAGAGTACTTTATTACACGGGAAAATCTTACAAAATGGGCGAAGTCGACGACGGAACGGCAGTGATGGACTGGATGGAGCAGGAACAGGAAAGAGGAATTACGATTCAATCTGCGGCGACAACCTGTTACTGGAAAAATCACAGAATCAACATAATAGATACACCGGGTCACGTCGATTTTACAGTTGAGGTTGAGAGAGCCTTAAGAGTGCTTGACGGTGCGATAATAGTTATCTGTGCTGTCGGGGGGGTTGAACCTCAAACAGAAACCGTATGGAGACAGGCAGATAAATACAAGGTACCCAGAATAGTTTTTATCAACAAGATGGACAGGCTTGGTGCCGATTTTGAAAGAGCTTTTGAAACCATAGGCAAGAGACTCGGAATTACGGCAATTCCCGTGCAAATTCCTTACGGGGCAGAAGATACTTTCAAGGGAGTTATTGATTTAATTGAGATGAAGGCGCTGGTTTTCAAGGATGAATCATTAGGAGCTGAATTCTCGGTTGAAGAAATACCCGCTGATCTTTTACAAAAAGCAAAAGAAAATAGGGACAGAATGCTTGAGATGGCAGCCGAATACGACGATGAACTTACGGATGCTTACCTTAAAGGAGATAAAATTGAAAGCTCTCTGATTCATAAAGCCTTAAGGAATGCAACTTTGAACGCAAGCGCTACTTGCGTTTTCTGCGGAGCCGCTTTCAGAAACAAGGGGATTCAGCCCTTGCTTGATGCGGTTGTCGGCTATTTGCCATCACCGTTGGATGTCCCTCCGGTTAAGGGAAAAAGAGGCAAAAAACCTTACGATGAAATTTCAAGAAAGACTGCCGATACGGAATCTTTTACGGCTTTGGTTTTCAAGATTATGAACGATTCTTATCAGGGGCTGATGGCGTTTACAAGGGTCTATGCCGGTAAGGCAAAACTGGGTCAGTATATATATAACTCCAATAAGCAGAAAAGAGACAGGCTGGGCAAAATTCTTCTGATGCACTCGATAAAAAAAGAAGAGCTTAAGGAAATGAAGGCCGGCGACATAGTTGCAATCAGCGGCTTAAGAGACGTTTCAACCGGTGATACTCTTTGCGATCAGGACAAACCGATAGTTCTCGAGTCCATTGAATTCCCCGAACCTGTGATTTCGATTGCAATTGAACCCAAAACTAAAGCCGATGAAGATAAGCTTAACGAGTCTTTGACAAAACTGACCAATGAAGATCCTTCGTTTAAAGTTAAACAGGATTCGGACACCGGACAGAAAATCATATCGGGAATGGGGGAGCTTCATCTTGAAATTATTGCGGAAAGGCTTTTAAGAGAATTTAAGGTTCAGGCAAATGTGGGTAAACCGCAGGTCGCATACAAGGAAACAATAACTGAAACAGTTACACAGGAAGAAAAATTCATAAAACAGACAGGCGGAAGAGGACGCTACGGTCATGTTGTTCTTAAACTTTCGCCGAATAAAAACTCAGCCGGGTTTAAATTTATTAACAGCTTAAAGCAGGGGGTTATCCCAAAAGAATTTATTCCCTCAATTGAAAAGGGTTCTAAAGAGGCAATGGAGTCCGGTGTTCTTCTTGGATATCCGATGCTGGATATCGTAGTTGAACTTCTTGACGGTTCATATCATCAGGTGGATTCGACCGACGTTGATTTCAAGATTGCTACAAATCTTGCCATACAGAAGGCGTGTGAAATGGCAAAGCCGGTTCTAATGGAGCCTGTTATGAAGGGTGAAATAGTTGCGCCCGAGGAATTTTTAAGCTCGGTAATCGGTGACATGAATTCAAGAAGAGGCAAAATTCTTTCGATGGAACACAGGGCAAACGCACGAGTTATAACCTTTGATGTCCCTTTATCTGAAATGTTCGGTTATGCGACAGATTTAAGATCCTTAACACAGGGAAGGGCAATTTACACAATGGAATTTTCGAACTATTCAAGAATTCCGACACAAATTGAATCACAGATACTTTCAAGATATGGGAAATAACATTTGAGTTAAAAATTAAACGGGAGGCTTAAAAAATGGCGAAGGAGAAATTCAAAAGAGATAAACCACATGTAAACGTGGGAACGATAGGACACGTGGACCATGGAAAGACAACGTTGACGGCAGCGATAACGATGGTTCAGGGAGAGAAGGGTTTAGCTACAGTGACGACATATGATGAAGTAGCCAAGGCATCAGAGAGCCAGGGAAGAAGAGACCCGATGAAGATTTTGACAATAGCAGTATCACATATCGAGTATGAGAGTGATAAGCGGCATTATGCGCATATCGACTGTCCCGGGCACGCGGACTATGTAAAGAACATGATAACCGGAGCAGCGCAGATGGACGGGGCGATATTGGTAGTAAGCGCAGGAGACGGACCGATGCCTCAGACAAGAGAGCATATACTTTTGGCAAGACAGGTAGGAGTACCCAGGATAGTGGTATTTTTAAACAAGGTGGATGTAGTGGACGATCCTGAGTTACTGGATCTAGTGGAGTTGGAAGTAAGAGAGCTTCTTAGTCAGTATGAATTTCCCGGAGACGAGATACCGATAGTGAGGGGGAGCGCATTAAATGCGATGCAGAATCCGAAGGATGCCGATAAGACAAAATGTATACAGGAGTTAATGGAAGCCTGCGACAGTTATATTCCTGAGCCGGCGCGGGATGTGGACAAGCCGTTTTTGATGCCGGTAGAGGACGTATTTTCGATATCGGGGAGAGGCACGGTAGCAACGGGAAGAGTGGAGCGAGGAATAATCAAGGTAGGAGACGAAGTAGAGCTGGTAGGTTTTAAGGATACGGTAAAGACGGTAGTAACCGGGGTAGAGATGTTCAGGAAGATATTGGATGAAGGCAGAGCCGGGGACAACGTAGGTTTGTTACTCAGAGGAACGAAGAAGGACGAGATAGAAAGAGGGCAGGTTTTGGCAAAGCCGGCAAGTATAAAGCCTTACAACAAGTTTAAGGCTGAGGTTTATATATTGACGAAGGAAGAAGGCGGGAGACATACGCCGTTTTTTAACGGATACAGGCCGCAGTTTTATTTTAGGACAACTGACGTAACGGGAGTGGTTACGTTACCGAAGAACGTGGAGATGGTAATGCCCGGAGATAACACGCAGTTTGACGTAGAGTTAATAACGCCTATCGCGATGGAGAAAGAGTTAAGATTCGCAATCAGGGAAGGCGGAAAGACCGTCGGCGCCGGTGTTATCAGTGAAATTAATTAA
>CAYYBZ010000276.1:2974-3547 GCA_964470285.1 uncultured Oligoflexia bacterium | reverse complement strand
ATTTTGGGCGGCGAAACGGTTATAGGGAAAGATTCGGTAATAGGCGGTAATGTTTGGCTTACACATTCGGTCCCGCCTTCCACCAAAGTAATTATTCCAAAACCCGAACTTAATGTTATAACTATGAACAATGACCAGAAGAAGAAAAAGTAAATCTAAAAAGACCAAATATCTTATTTATGTGCCGGTCTATCTTTTCTTCGGGATTTTAATCGCCGTAATACTTTTTTTCGTCAGCCTTCCCAACGTATCAAAACTTAAACGCTCAGTTAAAGTCGACAGGATTATAAAAAACTCTGACGGGTCAAAGTACCTCGAAATACCCTACACAGTAGGCGAAAAAAATCCCAATTGGATTTCCTTAAAATACGTTTCCGCATCACTTCAACAGGCGGTTTTGGTGGCCGAAGACATAGAGTTTTTTACTCATAACGGCTTCAACTACAAGGAAATAAGTGAATCAATAAAAAAGAATATTAAGGAATGGAAACCCGCCAGGGGCGGCAGCACCATTACACAGCAGCTGATGAAAAACATCTATCTTTCAAGCAGAAAAACCCTTTTACGAAAATT
>CAYYBZ010000276.1:0-2964 GCA_964470285.1 uncultured Oligoflexia bacterium | reverse complement strand
AAGGCTGAGAGATCCCTCTCGAAACAACGCATATTTGAGCTTTACCTTAACGTAATTGAATGGGGATACGGGATTTACGGAATAAGAATGGCCGCAAAGAAATACTTCAACAAACATCCGCGTTATCTTAATGAAGAGGAATCAGCCTACCTTGCTTCCCTGATACCGAATCCGAGAAAATATTCACATATTGAAGAACATCCCCATTTAAAAAAATATCTGGCAAAAAGACAGCTCGAAATCAGAAGCTGGATGGAAAGAGCAACCTTTATAAACAAACATATACAGGGACCCGATAAGACTAAGACAAAATCAGATTCCGTTAGAAAAACTCCTCGCGTAAAAACCGTCAGAAAAACAACCAAGAAAGGCAAAAAAATATCGGCAAAGAAAACTCCCTTTAGAAAAAAGCAGGCCCGTAAATCAAAATCCAAATATACAAAAGAAACAAAAGAGCTAATGACAACCATAGAAGCATTTCAACCTGAAGAAGTATTCAAGAAAACCGAGGGCCTTAAAGCGCCGGCTTTAGAAAAGAAAAAGGATAAAGACAAATAAGCGACAACTACTAAAAAGGAGCTTGCAATGTTTAATTCTGCAGAAAATAAAAATGAAGGCAGCAAAGACTGGTGGACCGATAAATACAAGACCAAGCAGTGGCTATACGGAAAAGCACCCTCTGATTTCCTAAGCAGAAATCATTCACTTCTTAAAAAAGGTAAAATATTGGATGTTGCCATGGGAGAGGGCAGAAACTCAGCTTACCTTGCATCTAAAGGATTGGATGTAGAAGGATTCGACTGGTGCGATATTGCTGTTGAACGTGCACAGACGCTTTCAAATGAAATGGGCGTTAAAATTGAGACAAAAAATTCCAACTTGGATTTTTTTCTTATCCCTTTAATGAAATACGATTCAATAATAGTTATTGATTATCACCCATCACCTACTTTCTATCCAAGCCTCACAAAAGGATTAAAGGACGGGGGAATACTATTGATCGAAGGATTCACAACCGAACAGCTGAAACTGACAAGTCCCAAACCCGAATTCTTTGAATGTTTCAAATCAAACGAACTGTTGGGGCATATCAGAAATTTAAAGCTTATCTACTACAGTGAATTAAAAGAGAATAATCAATCCAAGGTTTACTGTATTGCAAAAAAGGTTTTAAAATAATGGATGATAACTTGTTATCCTCGCGATAATTCATTTGGTAATCTGCTAAAATTTTGCATAAAATCCCTTCTGTATTTTTAATTATACATATGTAATGTAGGAGATCACAATGCTTACACCCGCAATGGCACTTATTCATTCTTCTCTTTTTTAACTTTGGTTATTTTCCACCAGCAGAAACCGGCGGCTGACAGTACGATCAGCCAGGTTGTTAACATAAACACCCATCCTAATAACGTCATATCACCCGAGCTAAACATGCCTTTTCTCCTTTTTTCTAAATGAGAAATAGATAAGAACGGATAAACCCACTAAACTGACGCCCAGGAATACCCTTGCTCCTATTTTCCAGGGCATGCTCTCGGGGCTTACATCTTTAAAAACAATGACATCAAACCCTACCTGGTAAAACCATGTTGCAAAAAGAACTATAAGGAATACCGGGGTAACATACTTAATAACATAGTAAAAAATTCCAGGGATTTTAATCTCGGCACCTTTTTTAATCTCTGCCCATGCTTTATCCATTCCAAAAACCCAGCCGAAAAGAATTACTTCGACAAGGGCAAACAAGG
Organism: uncultured Oligoflexia bacterium; assembly: GCA_964470285.1. Taxonomy (GTDB): domain Bacteria; phylum Bdellovibrionota_G; class CAYYBZ01; order CAYYBZ01; family CAYYBZ01; genus CAYYBZ01. The sequence continues at coordinate 1,210 of CAYYBZ010000276.1, read as the reverse complement.
TAACACCGAAAGTACCTGCCCAGAAATCAAGCTCATCTAAGAATCCGCCCTTAAGTCCAAGAATTACGAACTGTGCCATTATAAAAACAAAAACCCAAACTATAAGATTCGCTCTTTGCCTTGATAATTTAAATTCATCCTGGAAGAAAGTAATTATCGGCTGTGCCAGTGAAACCGATGAAGTTATTCCTGCAATAAATAACAGTCCGAACCATAACATTCCAAAAAATTGACCCAGCGGGATTTTCTGAAAGATTATCGGAAGACTTTGAAATCCCAGGTCAAAGGCCCCTGAATTTGCAATATCGGTCGTGGCCGACGGTCCAAAAAATATTACGGCTATCGGTATTGCGATCGAAGCACCCAGAATAACTTCAGCAAACTCATTTGTCACTGCCGCTGATAATCCGGACAGGGCTATGTCCTGTTTTTCTTTTAAATAACTCGCATAGCATTGAATCGTGCCGAAACCGACACTCAATGTAAAAAACATTTGACCCGCTGCCGCCAGCCAGACCTTTGCATCCATAAGTTTTGAAAAATCAGGGTTCCAGATATAAGCAAGTCCGCCTATCACATTTCTACCAGGAAAAGCAGGATCAGGTGTACCCAGAGTAAAAACCCTTATCAAAAGTACTATGGCCATTATGAATAAGACGGGAAGCCCTATTTTACCCAGAAGCTCTATTCCTTTAGAAATACCTCTCCAGGTGACTGAAAGGTTAATAAACAGTGTAATTATAAAAAATAAATATGCGACCGAAAGCCCGTCAAAGTACTCACTTTTGGTTATTCCCTGAAAACTTGACAGGAAGGATCCCATACCTTCCCTGGAAGTAATTCCAAAATATTTTCCGGTTACTGAAAAGAAGCTGAAAGCCAAAGTCCAGGATTCGATATAAACGTAATAAATCAAAACTACCAGAGGCAGGAAAAGACCTAAGACACCCAGATATTTGGCAAGTCTGTGTTTCCATATCCTTGAAAAGATACCGGGCATACTTCCATGTCCGTAGTTTCTACCGTAGCGGCCAAGTGCCCATTCGCACCACATAAGAGGAATGCCCAAAACAAGAAAGGCAACAAGATACGGAATAATGAAAGCTCCCCCTCCGTTTTTTGCAGCCTGCACCGGAAACCTTAAAAAATTTCCCAAACCGACAGCACTTCCCGCAACGGCGAAAATCATTCCCATTCTGGTTGCCCATAC
>CAYYBZ010000275.1:0-3554 GCA_964470285.1 uncultured Oligoflexia bacterium | reverse complement strand
GGTGAATATCTTACGGGAAACGGCGAGGCTAAATCCTGTTACTTAAAAGACTGTCATCCTAAGGATTCATATTTCCCTCACAACAAGTATAATTTTGCAAAGAAGGAAGTTCACGGCAAGGATGCATTTAAGGCAACGTATAAAACATGTTTTAAATGTCACGGTTTGAATGCGAAACCCGAATTCAGCTGCTGGAGAGAATGCCATGACGGTTTTTCTCATTCGGAAATCTTAGATGTTCATGTGGATTTACCTTTCAGAACGAATCATGAAAATCACTTTGATAAATCCTTTAGGGATTTCGATATATGTAAAAAGTGCCATGGTAAGAATTTACAGGGTGATCCCGATAAGGCTAATAAATCCTGCCAGGGCAGCGGAATAGGATGTCATCCGTCCGGATATGGTATATGAGTGTTTTAGTAAAATTTAAGGTTGTTAAATGTCCCAATGGTGGAATTAAAATAGGTTCTGTCGTAAAAATAATGTAATAACGGCAGGTTATATATTTAATCAGTTGCAGTTAGTGGCATATTAATTGCACGATATTGATTAGAAATAGTTATGAATAAATTTTTGAAAATATTAAGAAATTTAAAATTTAAATTTATTTCGGCATTAATTCTATTTGGATTGATTGCTACCCCTATATTTGTCTTGACTGCCGATGAAAATTCCCATGATGATGCGCAAAATACTCTGGAAACAAAAGAGGAACAGGGCATTTTCAGAGATATTATATATGGGATTACCGGTTTAGTTGATAAGTTTGCTGAAACAAGAAATTATACTAATTTCTTCGAAAGCTTAGAACATATTATGGGCGAATCAAATGAGTTCTGCGGGTTTGTCTGCCATAAGGTAATGATGCCTGAATACAGGTCGTTTAAAAATTCACAGCACAAAGGGGTTCACTGTGTAAGCTGTCATATCGGCGGTTATATGGGTAATATTGCCATTGTTAAGGCACGCGGAGTAAGACAGGCCGATGCGTACTTTTTTAAAGAAGAGTATCCAAAACCTATTCATGTTCCCGTTAAAGATCTTTTCCCTGTTCGCCAGACCTGTAACAGCTGTCATCCTGTTGAGAAAACAAGGGCATCAAAATTCAAACAATATAAGCATTTTATGACGGACAATGAAAATTCAAGGGTTCAATCAACTCTCATTCTAAGATTAGGCAGTACTGTAAAGGGAAGTGAGAACGGCATACACTGGCACGCATCTCCTACTAAGAGAGTTGAATTTGTATCCGATCATGACAAGAGACTAAAGATAAACTGGGTAAAATTAACTCTACGTGATCAGGAAATGATGGAAATGCTTATACTTGACGCCATAGAAAAACAGCTTATAGATCCCAGGTTAAATCTTACTTATGAACAGATAGAAGAGATTCTTGACAAGGTTTATTCAAGTACGCATACGCCTTGGAGTACTATTAGAGAACAGCTTGAAGAAATGACTTACGGAGACAGATTTGATGCTATAAGTGACGTCATCCATTATGAAAGGGGAAGCGACCTTGATATAGCTGAAGATACTACATCGTTCAGAACGGAGCTTTACGGGGGGATGAAGGCAGATGAGATAAAAAGTATTAGGCTCAAGGCAGCTCAGGCGATATACGATATTTACAGAAACAGCGTACAGGTCACGAAAGAGTGGACCCGGGCAGGGGTGGATGTATCACTTGAGAGTAAACATAAATCAAGAGTAATGGATTGCACGGACTGTCATAACAGGGTAGGTCACGATTTTAAAACAATGGAAGAAGCCATAGACGATGCCATAAAAGACGGTAAAATAGATAAAAGACTTCCATTTATAAAACAACAGGCAAAGCTTGCTTTGAGCTTAAACTATGAAAGCCATGGAAAGGCAGCTACTACAATAAGAAAATATTTAAGAGATTATTATCAAAAGCAGCGAAACGGGAAATTCAAGAATCTTGCCGAGAAATCCATTGAAGCCATAGTCGGACTTCATTATAAAAATGTCGATCCTTTCATGAATATTAAATGGGGAACTTATCCTGATCATGCAGGTCATGAAGCCAATCCACAGGCTCCGGGTTATAACGAAGTGAAGGAATTCAGGGGATGTTATAGATGTCACAATGAAAGTTTAATCCCGGCCCAAACAAACAGGCGTTCTTCCACAAAAGATAAGGGATTCATCACGGTTGACTGCAACAAAGCCTGTCACAGAATTGTGGAGCAGTGGGAAAAAAGCTCAAAAAATATGGAAGATTTTTTCCCGGCTAGTGAATCCCAGTAATAAGAAAAAAATAAAGACCCGTAAGTATTATTTATTCTTTAGAACCATTCTGTATCTGGCCTGCGAGTTTCTTACTCTATCCAGCGCAGAGTTAACCTCGACCATCGGTACGGCCTCGGTTTTTGCCGAGATATTGTGTCTTGCCGAAAACTTAAGCATTTCATTGATTAGGTTTCTTCCGCCTATAGGTGAACCGCTGACACTTTTTCTCTGCATAAGCAATTCAAACGGTGTTATTTTCAGCGGTCCCGGAGAGGCTCCTACAATAACGAGTCGTCCTTCCGGTTTTAAAAGACTTATGTACTGGGACCAGTTCAGGTCGGCAGTAACGGTTGAAAGAATAAAATCAAGAGAAGACTTATTTTTTTTAAATTCATCTTCATTTTTACTTACAATAAAATTATGTGCTCCGAAATTTTTTGCCTCGTTTTCTTTCTCCGCTCTTGTGGAGAATGCGGTGACTTCACACCCGTAGGCATTCGCATATCGAAGAGCAAGATGTCCAAGGCCGCCTATCCCTATAACTCCTATTCTCATCTGCGGCGTCGCCCATAACCTCAAAGGAGAATAAACGGTAATCCCTCCGCAAAGAAGGGGAGCAGCATTTTCTGATGTTAGTTTTTCAGGAATTTTAAAGGCAAAGTTAGAATCGGTTCTTATGTAATCAGCAAATCCTCCATGATTACCCATGCATGTTGCCTGTGTCATATAACAGAGATTTTCATTTCCCTTAAGGCACTGTTCGCATTGCAGGCATGCGCTTCTTTGCCAGCCTATTCCTACCCTGTCACCTGTATTCAAATGTGAAACAGCGGATCCTTTTTTTGTTACCTCTCCGATTATTTCATGCCCGGGGACAAGCGGGTATTCACTCATCTGCCAGTCATTATCGATTAAGTGAATATCTGAATGACATATTCCGCAATGTGTAATTTTAACCTCTACATCGTTTTTAGATAAATCTTTGGGTTCATACTGCCATTTCTCAAGTTGTGATTTTGCCTTTTTAGCTGCATATGCGTTTATTTTCATGATTTCTCCTTTAAAGTAATTGGGTTAGATAAATTAACAAAGCCTAATAAAGTGCGCAAGCCGGTTTTTTAACAGTTTCTATTGAGTGTAGGTAAAATTTTTATATCTAACTGAAATTATATGAAAAATAATGGCAGTATGCCTTTGTTAGGCTATAATCAAAAAAAAGAAAATGAGTTTATGTCATCATTTGTCAATACAAAAATTCCAAAAGAATATGAAGAATATGTCGAAAAATCAGA
>CAYYBZ010000274.1:0-3572 GCA_964470285.1 uncultured Oligoflexia bacterium | reverse complement strand
TTGATTTGGTCTGTGTATAGTTAAAATTAATCATTATAATTTTAAATGATATGGTACTTGTAACGGATTTCGTCTTTAACCCCGGCAACGAAGCCTTCCCATATTCCTGACCCGTCACTTCTTTGGATCAGGTTGTGAGTGTCGGGATTCCAGCCGTTGAAATCACTCTTTACCGAAACTTTCTTTGCGTTAGGCGCCCAGAGCGCAAAATATTTTCCGTTTTGACCGCTTCGCGAAACCGTATGGCAACCGAACTTATTGTAAAGATCAAAATGTTTACCCTCTTTGAAAAGGTGAATATCATAATCGGTAAAGAGGCTATATGTTTCAACCGGTTTATTTGCCATTATTCCTTTTCCTTTTTTTCATCGGTTTTTACGGTTTCAATTTTATCTTCCAGTATCTCTTTAATTCCGTTTAAGGGAACTTTGAGCCATTCGGGACGGTTGTTTAGTTCGTAACCGATTTCATAAACCGCTTTTTCAAGCAGAAAGATATCTATCAGTGTTTTAATCTCCTCTGATTTTTCAGGGATAAACTGGGCCTGCCCCGCTGTTTCCAGATAGGAACCGATAAAAATACCGCTTACATACTGATACCAGAGTTTAACCCAGTGATTTAATCTTGCTTCATCTTCCGGGCGGTTTTTTATGTGCCTGAAAAATGCCGTTTGTACTGCATAGTGAAATGATCTGATCATTCCTGAGGTATCCACAAAAGGGCATCTTTTAAGCCTTCTTTCGGTAATAGATCTGGCCGGTTCACCTTCAAAATCAATTATGAAGAAATCTTTACCTGTGTTAAGAACCTGACCCAGGTGATAATCTCCGTGAATTCTCATTTTTGCAGTATGGTATTTAGACTTTAATATTTTATTAAAGCGTTCGAAAATCTTCTTTTCATAATTTAAAATCTCATTGGCGGAGTTTTTTATGTTTCCGGGAAGTCTCGGCAGATTTCTTTTAAGGTCGAGTATTATTCTTTTTGTAAGATTTCTAAGTGATTGATAAAGGGATCTTTGATACAGCGTTGAAAAGGGCTCTACTTCAAAATCTTTACTCCCTTTTGAACAGGCTAATGAAAGATGCATCTGCGCCGTTCTTTTGCCAAGAAGTGATGCGGATTCTATATAAACACCGCCTATCAATTCATAAACTAATTCTGGAATTTCCTTAAATTTGATGTCCAGAAATGATATCGGAATCTGATCAATAGTTTGGGAATCTTCTTTTTGACCCAGGGCTTTCTCAAAATAACGGCCCACAGTTTCAAGGGTATATGTCCAGGCATCACCCTGATTGGCCACAGCACTCTGCAGCATGGCAATGGAAACCGGTTTTGATTTGGGTTTGATAAACTCAAGAGATCCCATGAATTGCGGTGTATTGGCAAAATCGGTTTTTTCCGTTAGAAAGCGTGATATTTCAAAATCGGGATTTTCCCCTTCCTGAAGCCTTCTGTAGACCTTCATGAACAGTTTGTTTCCGTATAGAATCGAAGAGTTGCTCTGTTCGGCTTTCAATATTTTTGATTCGATATTTATCCCGGTTTCTTTAAGAAGCGGTTTTAGCAGCCGGGATCTATTGGCATAGATGGATTCGCCTTTAAAAGATATGGTCTTTTCATTGTAAATTGAGAGAAAAAGAATTTTCTGAAATTTATCCGAGTAAACCGCATCAATAAGGAATCCTTCTCCCTGGTTCGAAATAATTCGTGCTATAATGGCCTGCGGGAACTCTTCGATTATTCTTTTTGAATCAATTTGCGATTTTTCCAAATCATCTTCACGCTTTTTTGCGTCAGGATCAATGTCTGTTTTGCCCGTATAGCTTATCGGAAGAAAATAGTTTTCAGAAGTACCCTCGGAGTATGAAATTTCCAGCATGAGCATATAGGAAGTAAAATTGTTGTTGGAAAAGGGAATCGCTTTATAAATTTTTAATTTCTGTATCTTTTTTCCCTTACCTCCAAACCATCTCATGTTTTCGATATAATTAATGAGTATCCTTGTTTCCAAGTTTTTACGGTTATGATTATCAAGTATGTTCGGCCAGTTACCTTCAATATTAATCAGGGGGAATCCTTTTCTGTTTTGTTTTTTCCCTTTTTTGGGTTTCTTGATGTTGAAAAGATAATAGCTGTGAGGTCCTAGTGTTAACAGGTAGGGTGATTTTTTAATCTTCGGAAAATCGTTTTGAGAGAAAAGATCAACCGGGATCGAGCCCGAATATTCTGCCATATCGAGTTCAACAGCCTGAGAAAATCTTGAAAGGTTCAATACGACCAGTATGTTTTCATCTTCATAGGATCTTACATAAGCAAGAACTTTTAAGTTGGCCGGTGAAAGAAATTTAAGCGCCCCTCTGCCGAATGATTTAAAACGCTTGCGTATTGAGATAAAGCGTTTCATCATCCAAAGGAGAGATGACGGGTTGGCCTCCTGATTTTCGACATTTATTGCTTCATAATGATATTCCGGATCTATTATTATCGGTAAGAATAGGTGCTGAGGGTTTGATTTGGAGAAACCCGCATTACGGTCCGAGCTCCACTGCATAGGAGTTCTCACTCCGTTTCTATCACCTAAATAATAGTTATCTCCCATTCCGATTTCATCACCGTAATAAATGACAGGAGTTCCTGGCATCGTGAATAAGAGTATATTCATTAATTCGATTTTTCGCCGATTGTTACTGTTAAGCGGAGCCAGCCGCCTGCGTATACCGAGATTTATTCTTGCCTTTGGATCCCTGGCATACATGTTGTTCATATAATCGCGTTCTTCATCGGTTACCATTTCAAGCGTCAGTTCATCGTGATTTCTTAAGAAAAGTGCCCACTGACATGAAGGAGGGATATCCGGTGTCTGATCGAGAATATCCACTATGGGAAATCTATCCTCGGTTTGAACGGCCATGAAAATTCTGGGCATGAGTGGAAAATGAAATGCCATATGGCATTCATCCGCATCACCGTAATAAGCTATGGCATCTTCAGGCCATTGATTTGCCTCGGCTAAAAAAATCCTGTTTTTATGTTTCGTGTCTACGTGTTTTCTTAGTTTCTTTAAATATTTGTGGGTTTCCGGCAGATTTTCACAGTTTGTTCCGTCGCTTTCATAAAGGTAAGGTATTGCATCAAGTCTTAAACCGTCAACTCCGAGTTTAAACCAGAAATCAATCAGTTGAGTTATGGTTCTTTGCACTGTCGGGCTTTCAAAATTCAAATCCGGTTGGTGGGAATAGAATCTGTGCCAGTAATAGGATTTTGCAACGGGATCCCAGGACCAGTTTGATGATTCAAAATCCTGAAATATTATTCTGGCTTCCTTGTATTTGTCTGGTTTGTCGTTCCAGACGTAGAAATTTCTTTTGGCGGAATCGGGCGGGGCTTTTCTTCCTTCCTGAAACCAGGGGTGCTGGTCAGATGTATGGTTAATTACAAGTTCAGTTATAACTCTTATTCCTCTTTTGTGTGCTTCGCTTATGAATTCCTTTAAGTCTTTAATGTTGCCGTAATCGGGATGCACGTTATGATAATCTGAAATATCGTATCCATCGTCTTTTTGCGGA
>CAYYBZ010000273.1:0-3587 GCA_964470285.1 uncultured Oligoflexia bacterium | reverse complement strand
AGTGCCGGCATGTCTTCCGGAAAAATAAAGAATCTTCTAAAAAGAAAAGATATGAATGCCGGTAATTATCTTGGAACATACTTTTATCGTTTCAATACCGGGAAAAAACCTTTCGATTCGGTTCTTGTAAGAAGAGCCTTCAATCTGGCAATTGACAGGGAAACGCTTACATCAAAAGTAATAAAAGGCGGTCGAAATCCCGCTTACAATCTCGTACCGAAGGGGATTCACTGGTATAAACCCGCCAGGGGTTATGCATACGATCCAAAAAAGGCCAGAGATATTCTTGACAAGGCAGGTTACTGTGTGCCCGACCGGTTAAAAATAACGTGTAAGAAGTTCCCCTCTTTTGAAATACTTTTTAATACTCAGGAAACGCATTCATTGATTGCCCAGGCTGTTCAATCCATGCTTAAGATCAATCTCGGGATAACCGATATAAAACTTTTGAATATGGATTTCAAAACTGCAAGAGCAAAAGAGAATAGCGGTGATTTTGATTTGTCCCGGGGAGGCTGGATAGGCGATTACATGGATCCTTCAACTTTCTTGGGAATATTCACCAATGAAAGCAGCAACAACAGAACAGGCTGGCTGAATGATAAGTACGATAATCTTCTAAAAAAAGCGGATTCAATGATCAATCAGAATAAAAGGGCAGAGTTTTTAAGAAAGGCGGAGACCATACTTAACGATGAAGTGCCTATAATTCCCCTGTATCATTATGTAAGGTTTTATCTCAAAAAGGATTTTGTCAGAGGATATGAGAAAAACATTCTTGACAAGCATCCTCTTAAATTTGTCAGTTTTTCAAAATGAGGTGTTTTTGTCCAACAGTCCAGGCAAATACCTGATCGGCCGTTTTTTAAGATTGATTCCCATTCTATTTATAATTGTAACGGTCTCCTTTTTTATGATGAGATTTGCTCCCGGAGGTCCTTTTGATTCCGAAAAATCTCTTTCACCGCAAGTTGAGAAAAATGTAAGAAAGCTTTACGGTTTTGATAAACCGCTCATTGTTCAATATGCAAAATATATAAAAAATGCAGCTTCACTGGATTTCGGATACTCATATACCTACTTAAATGAACCTGTATCAAAGCTGATAAAAGAGTCTTTTAAGGTTTCATTTTTACTGGGATTGTTTGCTCTTGTATTCGCTCTTATCGTGGGAATGACGGCGGGTATTTTTTCAGCTCTTAACAGAGGAAAGTTTATAGATTATTTTTTCTTTTCTTTCACGATATTCGGTGTTTCTGTGCCCAGCATAATACTTGGACCTCTGTTGGTACTTGTTTTCGGTTTATGGCTTAAAATTTTCCCTGTTGCAGGATGGGGTACATTGAGTCATACGATATTACCGGCGATTACACTTGGAGCAGTTTATACCTCTTTTATAGCTCGTCTTACAAGAGAGGGTTTCATTGAAACCCTCAGTAACGATTATGTAAAAACTGCAAGAGCTTTGGGTATGAAAGAGCAAAAAGTAATTTTTAAATATGTGCTGAGAGGAAGCGTTTTACCTCTTATTTCTTATCTCGGTCCCGCATTTGCAGGAATAGTAACCGGCTCGCTGATAATTGAGAAGATATTCCAGATAAACGGTCTGGGTACCCATTTTGTAAACTCTGCCCTTAACAGGGATTACTCTTTAGCTCTGGGCACGGTTATATTTTATTCCGCAATACTTTTATTTATAAACTTTCTTACGGATATTTTTTACGTGATAGTAGATCCGAGAATTACTTTTGAAAAACAATAATATGAGAAAAATTCTAAAAAACAGAATGGCATTAATAGGGTTGATTATGTTCTTGATAATTGTAGGCTTTAGTCTGATTCCTTTTCTAGCTTCGACCGACGCTACTTATACCGATTTTTCAAAAATACACCGTCCTCCAGATTCAACCAATCTTTTTGGCACTGATGCACTGGGGAGAGATTTGATGACGAGAACCGCTAGCGGTCTACGGGTTTCTTTTTTAATAGGCGTTTTAGCGTCCGTAGTATCTGTTTTTATAGGCCTTATTTGGGGCGCCATAGCGGGTTATAAAGGCGGGAGAACGGATTATTACATGATGAGATTCGTTGATGTGATGTACGGACTTCCTTTTATGTTTTTTGTAATAATACTGATAGTCTTTTTAGGCAGGAATATTTACAACCTTTTCATTGCTTTGGGGGCAGTGCAATGGCTTACGATGGCTAGAATAGTAAGGTCTCAGGTTTTAACCCTTAAAAGACGTGAATTTATAGAATCGGCAATATCCCTGGGTCAAAAAAGTTCTAAGATAATTTACAGGCATATTATTCCAAATTTACTCGGACCTGTTTTTGCTTATGGCTTTCTTCTGATTCCGGCCGTGATTATTGAAGAGAGTTTTTTAAGTTTCCTGGGCCTTGGTATCCAGCCTCCGCAGGCTTCTTTGGGTACGCTTATCAATCAGGGGGCATCTCTGATGGAGACTCAATGGTGGCTTTTGGTTTTTCCCGGTTCCATTATGATTCTTCTGCTGTTCAGTTTGAACTTCCTGGGAGAAGGTTTAAAGGATATATTCAATCCAAATAAATAAAAGAGATTGTTGTTTGTTCCGCTGCGGGGCCTTTCTTGCGATAATGATTGTTAATGGTACGTTCCACGTACACCTTAGCCCCTAGTGCTTCACAAACAACAATCTCTTTTATTTATTGGCCAACCTTCTCCTTTTATCCGACACCTGTAGTGTCAAATTGTTACTCATAATATCTCAATGAATCCAATGGGTTAAGATTGATTTAGGAAACGGTGTCAAATCGATACTGAAAATTGCTATTTGCTATGTTTTGCACTATCCCGTCTTTCTTTCCAAGTACCTGAATTAATGTAGAAAAACAAATTTAATTTTTTTTCTAACACTGGCACGCAAAATGCTCTTACCAATGATCGTAAGTGCATTGGGTAAGTTAAGTAAGGAGGAAGAAAGAGAGGGCGTTATGTTAGAGGAACTGATGATAAATGCAGAAGACAAAGCTCAAGTAAGGGGTAAGGAAAAAAGAAGATCACCGAGAGTAGTACTTAAGGTCCCTGTAGTTGTATACTCAAAAGATTCAGCTTCGGTAGCGTCACTTTACTTTACAAAGGATGTTTCACGGGACGGAATCTTTATGGAGGGACCGAAAAAGACTTTTCTTGTAGGAGAAAAAGTTTACATGGAATTTCAGGTACCTCTTCAGGTTGTATCAAGGAGGATACGCCTTATAGGAAGGGTGGTAAGAATCGTCGAAGATTCTAAAAGCGGTTATGGAATAGAGTTTGAGAGAATGTTTGATCAGGATTATCATTTCTTAAGCTGTTATTTACCGAGCTTAAGAGTTAGAAATTAAAAAATATGGGGAAATGGGGTCAAGGGTTGCCTATGTAAGAGGGCAGCCCTTTTTACCCCCGTCAAAACCGCCCTCTCATAAAGCTAAGATTTTGACGGGGGTTTAAAGAAAAAGCCGGCAATAGGGCCGGCTTTTTTATTTTTTAAAAATATAGAGAATTCAGTATCGCTGTTTTCGAGCTCGAAACCCGCTTAGGCTCGAAAACAGCGATACTGAATTCTCTA
>CAYYBZ010000272.1:0-3606 GCA_964470285.1 uncultured Oligoflexia bacterium | reverse complement strand
GCATGCTGTCTTCAAAAGCTCCCTGGCTTCGGCCTTTTTGCCGAGATTGAGCTTAACGATTGCAAGGCTTGCGCAGGCTCCCCTGTCGCCCTTACTGCAGGATAGTTTGTACCATTTTTCAGCTTCCCTGAAATCCTCGTCTTTCATTGCTATTTTGGCGCGATAGTAGCAACCGTCAATCTCTCCTGAATTGCACGCAAAGGCATATTGTCTTGCAGCCACTTTCAGATTGCCCCTTTCTTCTTCTACGTTTCCAAGGCCGATACAACCCGAGTAAAGACCGGAATTACAGACAGCCTTGAATAGCTTTAAAGCTTCACCGTAATTTTTAGATCTCTTTTCAAGCTCGGCAAGATTTTCGCATGATATTAAACCGTAATCCCTGCATCCCTGTGAGTACCATCTTCTTGCCTGAAGATAATTCTGCCGTTTCTTATGAATATTCCCCAAAGTCGCGCATCCTAAAGTCGTTCCGAGAAAACACGCCTTTTTTAAATATTGAACCGCCCTATCTTCATTTTTATCGCCCTTAGCCTTAAGCCCTAAAAGCAGACATCCCTGTCCTTCGTTAAGGGTGCATGCCCTGTTTAAATAATATTCTTCAGACTTTAAATTATTTTTCAACTTAAAATAATCGGCTAAATCAACGCATCCATAGCCGTAATTCATATCGCAGGATTTTTGAAACAGAGCCTTGGCCCCTTCAAGATCACCACGTTCCTTTTTTAAAGCCCCCATTGAATCACATGAATCAGGGCAACCGGCCTCACATCCTTTTTTGAACAGCTTCAATGCTTTTTTACCTTTTCCCTTTTGTATTTCCATCAGGCCGTAACCGTGGTTGTAACATGGATCTTTAAGTTTTCGCGCCTTTTTAAACAACCTCTTCGCATGCTTTAAATCCTTTTTCTTGATAAATTCCAGCCCGGCTTCGAAGCAACTGTTTCCATTACCCGATTCACACTCACCTGTTAAAGTTTTAAGGCTTTTTCTTTTCCACTTATTTCCCTTGTCAAAGTCAAGCGATTTTAAATCTTTGCAGGCCTTCTTACTTCCTTTTTTACATGCGCTCTTAAAAAGACGTTTCGATTTTTCAATTTTACCTTCAGAATAGATTTCAAAGGCAAGCCTGTAACATCCCTCTGAGCTCTTAAGCCTGCATGACTTTTTAAGATTAACAAACATTTTACCTTTATCACCCTGCTTCATAAACTCCATTGCAAACATATAGCAGGCGTAATCTCCCTTAAGATCGCATCCCTTTTTATAGAGTTTGAATGCTTCCTCGATATTACCGTCTTTTTTTTCCAAACTTCCCAATCTGGCACAGGCATTACCCCAATTTAGTTTGCACGCATATTGGAAAGAAACCCTTGCTTCATTAATTTCATTTTTCTTCATTAACAGGGCTCCAAACTCATAACAGCCCTCCGGGTTTTTAAGATCACAGGATTTTCTTAAGTATGTAAGCTGAAAACTTGTTTTATTTTCTTTTTGATAGAGTTTTGCCAGCAGTACGCAGGCTTGCGACTTATTTAAATCACATGCCTTTTTCAAAAGGTCCTTTGCCAGAAATTTATCCCCTTTTTTTGCCTCCTCCGAACCCTGAATAAAACATGCAATGGCATCACCTTCATTGCACCATTTTACATACTCCTGCTTTGAACCTTGCTGGATAGTTAGAGACAAACCCGCATAAAGATTTATGCTTACTAGAAAGGTAGTCAGTAGAAATACCAGGCGTAAAGCCATGGGTTATACCTTTATTACCAGGCTCCCCATTTTTGTTTGCCCGGAATGTAATAGCTTGGGCATAAAAACCGCATAACGTTTGCGACTTTTCTAACCCTGTCGACTTTTTGTGCTCTTTCTCTTGCTTTCTCCGTAAGCTGGTCACCGAAAACTTCTTCAAAAAGTTTATTGGCCGCCTTTTTCCTGCCCTCATCGGTTTCAAACTGTTTTCTTATTGCAGAAAGCTCCCCGACATCCAGCCACATACCCGCACATTTGGGACATTCATCAATCTCAATTTCCCGTTTAGCCGTAAAGAAATACCTCATCATAATCTGGCTTTCGCATCTCGGGCAGTTTCTTCTTTTTGAGTGATCGATCTTTACCGAAGAATTAACCTTAATATCTAAAAGTTTTTCACCCTGCATTTCATGGCGCTCATCAAATTTTTCCATCTCAAAGTTATCAAACCATATTCCTCCGCAACCGTTCTCGCAAACATCAACCTTAACACCGCCGATTATTTTTTCGCTAAGGACGTGTGTACATGCAGGGCATTGCATTTTAATCATGATACTTGTCTCCTTTACTTAATTTTCTGATAATATTAGCAAAAATAAGGAGCTTCCTCAATGAATCATAAAAAAACGCCCGATAATCTAATTATTATCGGGCGTTAGGATTTTACAACTTATCTTACCATGATTTTATCCGATATTTTCCCTTTTCTTTGACCAGCCAAACATCCTCTTTGGAAATCTCACCCTTATCATTAATTTCTTTTAAGTAGGCTCTTACAATCTTGCTACTTTCCAAGGTTTTAGTTGAATTTTTCAAATCTGCTCTCATAAACGTCGGCAAAATTTCCCATTTTAATCCGTTTTTATCCTGTCTTTCAGTTAATCTTCTAAATCTTGTGGAAATATCCGAGTAGCCCAATTTGTCAGGGCTTTGTTTCATTTCAATTTTGTCCTTGGAATAATCCAGCTGCTCCTTATCAATCCAGTACTTGGAGAACTTTTCAATATTTTTGGAATTAATCGCGTCAATAGCTCCCTTAAGAGTTTTCTCAGCAGAACGAAGTTCACTTAAGAAATTCTTGATTTTTGCATTTTTCTTCTCGGGTTCCCATTTTGCCTTCGTAATCTTAAATTTAAGTTTCATCTCCGGTCTTACACCGGTATTTAGCTCGATTTTCTCTGCTTTTTCAAAATCCTCCTTAACAAGATTTCTTTTTCTGGAGAGATCCCAAAGCTCTTCATCCCGGGTTTGCCAGTCAATATATTCCTTTTCATTTTTGGCATTGTATGCTTTTTGATCCAGCTTTCTGGAATATGTATAGGCGACATCGCCTATGATGCGCAGCTTTTTCTCAAAAACACTTCTGTAAACAGTCCCCAGCAAATCGGCAAGAATTGCTTCTTTCTCTTTAACAGTGTCGAACTTCTTACCTTCAAGTAGATTTTTTGCAAATCCTTCAACTCTATTTTCAAATTCTTCAATTTCCCACGATGATGACGCAAAAGACGGGATCATTAATAAAACAAGGATTGAAACAGCCAGAAACGATTTGAGAATTCGATTCATTTTAGAACCTCCTTTAAACGATGTTACGGAATATTTTATAGATTTAAGGAATTTTAACAATCTATTTCAGACCGGATAAATTTCAATAAAGACTTACTTCATATTTTTTAAGGTCTTGCTCGTATTTTTTAGAATTACCTGTAAGCTTATCCAGTTTTGCCCAGAAATGCCTTGAGTGATTCTTTTCAACCGTGTGTGCAAGCTCGTGAAGTATGATGTAGTCAATCAATTCTTCAGGAAGCTTCATAATATAAAAGCTTAAATTAATATTATTATTAGCGGAACAGC
>CAYYBZ010000271.1:0-3613 GCA_964470285.1 uncultured Oligoflexia bacterium | reverse complement strand
TATATTTGATTTAGTTATTTTACTAGCAGATATTGGGCCAAAAATGAAGATATATTAGGGTTTAATTACCCGATAGATTCTTATCATTGCAAGATTTTCCTTAATAATATAGAATTGTTAAAATAAATTAATTCTTAACTATTAATTTTTAAACTATGGTCGATGAAAACAAATACGTAGTATTCCTGGATACTGACACCGGTTTTCTTTCACACGTTAAGGATTTTTCTGCAAAACGCGGTATTTCGATCAAAACAATGACTGAAATGAATGAATTGTTTGAATTGCTTGATAGCGACTGCTCTTCAATTAATGTTCTCGCAATAAACATAGATGAATACAGCCTTGATCAACTTGTTAAGCTTAGAGACAAAATAAATTCATCCAACTGTTCCAATACAAGGATTCTTTCAATTACTGGACCAAAAACAAAATTTTCAGGTGTTACTGTCGAAAAAATCAAAAAGCTCGTACCCCTTGATCTTATAAACAAAAGCCATGATACGGAAAAAATGCTTTTTAGAATTACAAATGCTCTTTTCTACGACAGCCCTAAAAGAAGAAATCCCAGAATAATAATTCAGTTACCGGTCAAATGCAGCTTTGAGGGAAAAGAGTTTGATGCAAAAACCTTTTCACTTTCAAGGGACGGAATTTTTATCGAAACTTCTCAAAGATTCCCCAAGTGTGCCGAGCTCCATATAATTTTCAGATTACCGGGCATTGATAAACCATATTCACTCGATTGCAGGGTTAATTACGAACTAAGGGGGGATCCGCTTGCATATCAGGTAGCACCTGAAGGAATGGGCATGGTTTTCCTTGAAGTATCCGATGATCAGAAAAAGCAACTCGAACAATTCATAAAAGATAATCAATAGTTAGTTCTGAATATTTATGTTTGACCTGCCGAGTCATAAGTGATATAGATTAAATGTAATTTTTACAATTCTAATGTAAAAATTGGGGGGAAATTGATCGAAAAAAGAATACTGCTGGTTTCTGAAGGTGCGTTTGAAGGTAAAAATCTCAAAGAGCTTTTAGAAAGCTGGAACTACGACGTACTTTTAATTACCGGAGCAAAATCCATAACAAAAACCATAGAATCATACAAACCACAGACAATAATTACAGATTCACGACTTTCCGGAACAGATACAATTGAACTCTTAAAAAGTCTAAAATCTCTTTACGAGATTCCCGTTATCTTTGTGGAGAAAGATGATTCAATTGAATTCGCAGTAAGCGCGCTTAAAAACGGTGCTACTGATTACTTTTCAAAACCGGTAGACATTGTAAGATTAAAAAAGGTATTAGAAAACATTTCAAACAATGTTGAAATAATCGAGGAATCACAAAAGCTCAAGGAACAGCTATCAAGCCTTAAAAATTTAAACGGAAGACTTATTGGAAATTCATCTAAAATAAAAGAGATTTTTTCCCAGATTGAAGTATGTTCACCTACGGATGCAAGCGTTTTTATTTCAGGACCTTCCGGAACCGGGAAAGAACTTGTTGCCCGTGCAATACATGACTATAGCTTAAGACTCAGAGGGCCTTTTATTGCAATAAACTGTTCGGCCATTCCTGAAACCCTTCTTGAAAGCGAAATCTTCGGTCATGAAAAAGGCTCTTTTACCGGGGCCACCAGAAGAAAGGAAGGCTGTTTTGAACTTGCTAATAACGGTACATTTTTTTTAGATGAAATTACAGAAATGGCTCCCGACCTTCAGAGCAAACTGTTAAGGGTTCTTGAAGACGGTACTTTCAGAAGAGTCGGAGGAACGCAAGAAATTAAGTCCAACGCACGAATAATTGCCGCATCTAATCAGAACATTGATGCCTCTATTAAAAATGGCTGTTTTAGAGAAGATCTTTTTTACAGATTAAACGTTTTTGTTCTTGATCTTCCTCCGCTTAAAGACAGAACCATAGATATTCCACTTCTTGTTCAGCATTTTATTGAAGAAATTAATTTAAAATCAGGTAAAGATATATTGTCCTGCGAACCCAAAGCTTTTGAGATGCTTAAGAACTATGACTGGCCGGGGAATATAAGAGAATTAAGAAATGTTATTGAAAGAGCGGTAATAGTTTGCAAGGATTCAATTATTTCAGTAAACGATTTGCCCACATACATCACTAACAAACCTGACCCAAAAGGTCCCAATCTGACTTTTGAAATAGGAACAGCAAAAATGGTTTCTATTGAAAATGAAATTATACTCAAAACACTTGAGCACATGGACGGCAACAAATCCTTGGCCGCAAAAACACTCGGTTTAAGCCTAAAGACGCTTTACAATAAACTAAATTCAATAAAGACTATTAACAGTCAGGTATAAATCATTACTTTAGTAGTAATACGGGATAACCAAAATGTACTGACTTCTGGCAACCGGTATTGACGCGTTAAAGCTACCGTCTTCAAAAACAATATCAGGAAATGTAACCTCACCTGTGCAAAGATTAATAAATTTACAATAATTGTCATAATCCATTGAACCTGGGCCCCCTTTAAGTACCAGATGGAATTCAGTATCGTACTGACCGCAATTTCCATCAATAACGCTATATTTAGTCAAAATTACTTCTCCGGCTTGAGTTACATTAACAACAGATCCGTTTCCGCCGGGTTCCGACATATCATAATCCTCTTCCAAAATGAATAAAGCAACCCCGTTTCCACCGGGCTCTGAATCCGTACTGTTTAAAACGGGGATAAGTTTTATTGATGTTTTCGATTCATCTTGATGAAAATTCTGTCCGCATCCACAGGCAACCGTTAAAATAATTATCAACTCGACAAGAAACAGCGATTTTTTGAATATATTTATCATTTAAAACCCCCCTTTTAACGCCTTAAAATTACTTTTTAAACCGTATTTACTTAGCAGTTCAATTAATTCAGATATTAAAGGCAGCCTTAAATAATATTTTTGAACTGCCTGTGGAATTGTTCTTAAGTTATCAATGAGAAACACTCTTGATTTTTTAAGGTTTTCGACTGCATCTTTTTTATTTCCGGATATATCGAAACATTGAACTCTCAAAATCGAAAAAATAAGGTTAAACTCACTATTATTATTAAGATTATGTGATTTTCTAAGCCCATCTTCTATATATTGTTTGGCAGAACAAATATCTTTAAACCAGATTCTGTTTAGGCTTAGAAGTTCAAGTATTTTAATTTCTAGATTTTCTGAGATACCAGTACTTTTGTTTTCTTTTAAATCCTCGTAAAGCTGTTTTAATTTATTGAATGACTTTTCGCTTTTTATATCTAACCTTAAAAGTTCAATTTTTGTTTCGATTATCTTATTTTTTTCCTTTAATATTTGCGCTATCTGAATAGACTCGTTTAACAGTTTTACCGCTTCCTTTCTATTGTTGAGATGGTTGTAACAGGTTCCAAGATAAAGCTTTCCCGAAAGTTGCCAAAAGAGCGAACCTATTTCTTTTGAAAGGGTAATTGAATCAGAGAGATATCTTACAGATGTTTTAAATTTTCCAAGTCTTGTGAAAACCTCACCCAGATTACAAAAGACCATCATAAGAACCCTGGAGTTGCCTGTAATTTCGCTTATTCTCAATACGGCATTATATTCTTTTA
>CAYYBZ010000270.1:0-3655 GCA_964470285.1 uncultured Oligoflexia bacterium | reverse complement strand
GGGATAAAGTCGCAGTCGCAATCGTCTTCTACTACGCAATCAAGGCATATCTCTTCTCCGTTTGCCCTTTCGCAGGTAACTTCACAGGAATCTTCATTTCCAACTTTTTCATGCTTATCGGCGATACCGTCGCCGTCGGTATCTTTGAAGCTTTCATAATCATCAAAATCAGTGTTAGCTACTCTTCCGCATCCCAAAGAGCTAAAGCTTACAATGACTAAAATTACCAGTATCTTTCTTAAAGTTTTCATGGTTTCTGTTCCCTCCTCTGGAACTGTTTACCTATTTTATATCAAGAACTGTGCCAAGTTCTGTAAACTTAACTTATTGAAAACAATACTCAAATTGACTGAGAAATAATTACTGTAAGGCGAAAACAGGAAAAAATTTCAATTTGACAATAAAAAGCCTTGTAACAATAAGCTAACTAACCGGAATTAATAGAAATAGTAATGTGAAGATTTTAGGCAACATTAATGGTGAATAATAAGCAATTGATTTTATTATTACCATTCAGCAGAATTTATTCTGTACCATTGATAAAAAAGGTATTCGTCATCTTCCCTGAAATTATTTATATTCCCGTCATAGGCAAATGTTACAAACACCTCTTCGGCTGTTTTATCACCTGATAAAAACCTGTTTGCTTCGTCTTCACTTGTCGCAAATCCCATTCTTTCAAAAATAGAATGTCCGCTGGCGCCCGGCTGCTTATCCTTAAGTAGCATGTAAGAAGTATTTACTCCCGTTTCACCAAGACCGTTATATTTTTTAAGACCGATCCACTCAGGATCCTTAATAACCTTTTCACCGTCCTTCTCAATATATACTTTAATATATTGTTTATCCCTGCTGTTGATTATCGATTCATTGAGATTAAATCTGTAAGTAAGGGGACCTTTAACGATATCTCCGTAATTGGGTACATTGGGTGTTATAGTTTTCGGATAATCGTTTATTTCGTTTTTTACTTCTGCCCAGCAGTCAATGGGTTCTTTAAGGCTATCCTTTTTACATTTACCGACAACTTTTATGTACATGTAGTTTTTGCCGCCGTCTTTAAATATTTTGAAAAAGGATTTATCCCAATCTGGAGGACCATCCAGGGTTATGTAATCTATATCGTTACCTGCCAGATCTTTGTCCGGTTTATCATCATCGCCGCCAAACGGCCAATGATTGGAGACCAGCTGTCCCAAAATATAGCCGCTTATAAGTACTCCACCGATCATGAGATAGGGTCTTGCTCCGGCATTCATCACACATTTCCATGAATGACATTCTTCTTCTATTATCTCAAGTTCTTCCCCGTCAGGTATTTTATTACAGTTGCAGTCTTCTTCGGTTACACAGTCAAGATAAACAGTGGTTTCCTCATCGATAACACAGGGTATTGTCTTTTTTTCTTCATTATCCTGAACTTCGTAATCATCGGGTATATAGTCATTATCCTGATCAAGAGGTATGGTAGGGAAATCCTGTCTCTTACCGCATCCGGTTATGGTAAATGCAGCTATTATCAAAACTATAAAAATTTGTTTAGAAAGTTTCATTACTCCTCCAATTAAAGTCTTCATGTAATAGATAATCAATTTCCGTGCCATAACTGTTAAGCGTAACAGCTTAATATTAAAAGGAATAATCTTAAGATTGCTAAAAGGTACATGCTCAATATCTGCCCTTATGTGCAAATATTTCCTTTTATATGTTTATTGTACACTCTTTTTACATCTAAGAGTCCGTAATAATAGGATTTTATTAATTAAATAAGTTGTGCAAAAAGTGCGCAGAAAAGAAAAAATAGTAAAATTAAGAGGTTAATATTAATCTTTCCTTTTACAGAGAATAAAGAATTCCAGATTACCTTTAACCCCTTTTAGCTTAGATTCCCGCGTTCCCAGAACTTCCAGCAGCGAGGTTTCTTTGCAAAAGGCGCAGATTTCTTCAATTACCCTTTTGTGTTTCACCGTGTCTGTAACAAGACCCCCCTTTTCAACATCCTGTTTTCCCACTTCGAATTGGGGTTTTATAAGAGCCAGAAGCATGCCTTCCTTTTTAAGAAAATTTACAAGTACAGGTATAACAAGCTTTAAAGAAATAAATGAAAGGTCGACGGTGATAAGGTCGGCAGTTTCTGCAATATCGGTTTTAGTGAGATTTCTCACATTTGTTTTTTCCAGTGTTATTACACGTTCGTCGTTTTTTATTTTTAAGTCCAGAATTCCGTAACCTACGTCCACTGCGTAAATCCTTTTCGCTCCCCTTTCAAGAAGAACCTGTGAAAAACCTCCCGTTGAAGAACCGGCATCTATTGCTGTAAAACCTTTAGGGTTTATTTTGAAGCTATCAAGAGCGCCTATTAACTTTAAAGCGCCCCTGGAAACGTAATTGTGATCCTTTTTTAAAAGCCTTATAGTTGAATCGGTTTTTACTCTTGTGCCCGCCTTGTCGATTTTAATTTCGTTTACAAGTACGCTGCCGGCAAGAATCAAAGCCCTGGCTCTTTCACGCGATTTTGCAAATCCCTTTTCGACAAGTAACGTGTCAAGTCTTTCTGATTTTTTCTTTTTAGTTTCTTTCCGGGGCATTTTAAATTCAGGCGAGTTTATCCTGATTTGACTTTGAGTCTTTTCTTTTTGCTTTTGATTCGTTTATCTTCGATAAAAACTCAACAGCACTTTCGAGAATTCCCTCAAAGTTAAGTTTGTATTTATTTCTGAGAAGATTTTGAGAGCCGTGCTCGACAAACTCATCAGGTATTCCGAGCCTTAATAGGGGTTTTTTGATGCCGTTATCGTTAAGGCATTCTAAAATGCAGCTGCCGAATCCTCCGGTAATAACGTTTTCTTCAACCGTTATTACTGATTTGGCATTTTGAGCTTCAGTGCAAATCAATTCCGAATCTAGAGGTTTGACAAATCTTGCATTGATAACCGTCGTATGAAGGCCTTCCTTTGAAAGGGCTTTGGCAGCCTTAATCGAGGGATAAACCATATTGCCTATGGCCGCAATCATAAGAACGGGTTTTGAATGTTCCTTAAAAACAATTTCGCCTTTACCTTTTTCAATATCGTTAAATGAATCGTTTTGTGCAACTCCAAAACCTTTGCCTCTCGGATATCTGATTGAAACAGGACAGTTGTATTTAAATGCGCTGTGAAGCATATCCCTTAGTTCGCTTTCGTCCTTGGGCGCCATAATTGTTATATCCGGAACGGTTTTTAAATAGGAATAATCGAAAAGTCCCTGATGTGTTGAACCGTCGTCGCCTACAATTCCTGCCCTGTCAATTGCAAAAACTACGGGAAGTTTTTGAAGGCAGACATCATGTACGACCTGATCGTAAGCCCTTTGCAAAAATGTAGAGTAAACCGCAAAAACCGGTTTTAGCCCCTGCGATGCCAGGCCTGCTGCAAAAGTTGTTGCATGCTGCTCGGCTATCCCTACGTCGTAGAATCTTTCCGGGTATTCTTTGGCAAAGTTTTCAAGACCGGTTCCTTTTTTCATTGCGGCGGTTATTGCAACTATTTTTTTATCCGTTTTTGCTAGCTCGGTTAATGCAGAACCGAATGCTTCGGTATATGTGGGGACTCCTTTGGATTTGGCTCCGTTGGGGTTATGTATATTAAAGGGTCCCACACCGTGAAAATGTTCC
>CAYYBZ010000269.1:305-3656 GCA_964470285.1 uncultured Oligoflexia bacterium | reverse complement strand
TCATTCCTTCAGCCGATTTGATTATATCGAATTGTCTGTCTTCTTTGCTTATCTCTAGACATTCAAGGGTTGGAGATTCTTTTCTTGAAAATCCAAGGCCTAAAATCTGGCCGAATTGAGAATCCCTGATATCGGGAGTTACATGTGTAATCTGTCCGTCTGTTTGAAAGATTTCACCGTACGGTGAATCGATGGTTATCTTTTCAATCTCAAGGCCGCGCTCGAATTCAAATTCAATATCGTCAATTAAAAGGGCAAGACCTCCCGCCGAGATATTTAAGATTTCGCCCTTAATCTCTTTTCCGTCTTCTATATATAATGTGGACGAAACAGATCCTTGAGAAACAGCTATGCGGGGTTCAAGAGGATTTCTTCCCCACTTTGAATTTTTTCTCTTTTCTAAAAAATTAATTATATCGCCCATGAATACCTTTTATTACAATTATTGTGCCACAATAAAATCCTCTAACAGCTTGAAATCATTGGTAACAGAAATGAACAGGTCAGTCTTTCGATCTATTTAATGAGACCCCTTTGTCCCACTGAATTAACGCAATAAGGATAGTAAATTCAGACATGTAAGTCAAACGGTTAGGTAAATAAGTGACCCTGGCCGTTGCGTTTTTCAATGAAGGTTTTGCCAAGATGATCGTAGGCCTTTTTAGTGGCCATTCTGCCACGTGGAGTTCTTTGCAGAAATCCTCTCTGAATAAGGAAGGGTTCATAAACCTCTTCAATTGTATTTGCTTCCTCTGAAATTGCCGATGATAAAGTATCAACTCCGACCGGTCCGCCAGCAAAAGAATCGATAATTAATGAAAGGATTTTCCTGTCCATTTTATCCAGGCCGTGATCGTCAACATCTAACATCGAAAGGGCCCGGCAGGAAACATCAAAAGAAATTATTCCGTCTGCTCTTACCTGGGCAAAATCTCTTACTCTTTTTAAAAGCCTGTTTGCTACTCGCGGTGTTCCTCTGGAACGTTTGGATATTTCGGCTGAACCTTTCTTATCAATTTCAACGTTCAGGATTGTTGCAGATCTCTTGATTATTGTTTCAATGTCTGAGTTATCGTAAAAATCAAGTCTCTCAACTACACCAAATCTGTCCCTGAAAGGTGATGTTAAAAGGCCGGTTCTCGTAGTTGCTCCGACTAAAGTGAACTTGGCTATATCCAGACTTATTGTTCTGGCGCTCGGTCCCTGACCGATAATGATGTCGAGTTTATAATCCTCCATGGCAGGGTATAGTACCTCTTCAACGGTTTTATTGAGTCTGTGAATTTCATCAATAAACAGAATGTCGTGAGGTTCCAGATTTGTAAGAACGGCCGCTAAATCTCCCTGCTTTTCCAAAACAGGACCTGCTGTTGATTTAAATCCGACTCCCAGTTCCTTTGCCATAATATGAGCCAGAGTGGTTTTGCCCAATCCCGGAGGTCCGCAGAAAAGAACATGATCAAGTGCTTCATCTCTCTTTTTTGCAGCCTCAATGAAAATATTAAGATTTTCTACAATCTTATGCTGGCCGACAAAGTCACTCAACCTTGCGGGTCTGAGCGTAGTTTCATAAGAAACTTCACTTTCTTTGACTTTCGTTGTTATTTCTCTGTCTTTCTTTTCCATATCTAAATGTTAGCCGATATAATTTTTAGGCTTTCCCTCAGTGCGGTTTCCAATGTGTTAAATTTTGAGAATTCCACTCTAGAAGCCGCAATTTCGGCTACATTTTTCTTGTAGCCGAGATTTTCAAGGGCCGAAACAAGATCATCCTTAAATGTAGTTGCAGCGGGCTTGCCTCTTTTGACCCTTTCAAGCTCTTCAGGGAATTTTTTGGGAATCTTATCCTGAAGCTCCAGAATAATTCTTTCAGCGGTTTTTTTCCCTACTCCCGGTATTGTGTTTAGAAGGCCTGAATTTTTATTAATTATCGCTTTTAAAATATCATCTGTTTTAAGGCTTGAAAGGATTGATTGCCCCAGCTTTGGGCCTATTCCGGAAACTCCTGTTAGTGAAAGAAAAACGGCCTTTTCAATTTCCCTTGAAAAACCGTAAAGGGATATCTGATCCTCTCTTACATGTGTGTGAATATAGAAGTCGTAATCTGAACCGATTTCAGGAAGCGAGTGATAAGTATTCTCTGTTATCCGAACCTGATAGCCTACGCCGGATACATCCAGGATTATCCTATCAAGATCCTTTTTAATTATTTTTCCTGACAAGTACCCAATCATTTGAAAGCATTCTAGCAAAAGATAACGCAGGTGGCCACTGTTTTGTTAGCGCATTAAATCCCTTATTCTTGAGGAAAGCGAACTTGAATGTGAGTGGCAAATAGCAGCCGCTAAAGCGTCGGCTGCGTGAGAATCTTTTAAGGGAGGGTTTCTAAGAAGCTTTTTAACCATGTCGTGAACCTGATTTTTTGTGGCCTTTCCGTAACCGACTGAGGCCTGCTTGATTTCAAGGGGAGTATATTCGTGAACAGCCAGTCCGCTAAGCTTTCCGCTTAGTATTAATGCCCCTCTTATATGCGAAAGCTCAATGGCCATTTTCACATTCTTGGAATAAAAAACTTTTTCAAGGGCCATTTCAGAGGGTGAGTGTTTGCCAATTATGTTTGAAAGTTTTTTAAAGTGATATTCGATTCTTTCGGGAATCTGCATTGAAGATTTCGGTAATCCTATGGTTCCGCTTGAGACATAGATTAGTTTGTTACCGTAGAGCTCTACAAGCCCGTATCCCGAGTAAGTAATTCCCGGATCCACTCCGAGTATTATTTTACTGCTTTGATTCAATTTGTTTCATTGCTTCGTCTGAAATTTCCGAGTTCGTATAGACTGTTTGAACGTCATCGTTGTCTTCAAGCGCCTCAACGAGCTTTATCATTGTATCGGCGTCCTTTCCGTCGAGAGTAATATAGGTTTGAGGTATCATCGCGATTTCGGCAATGTCATAGTTAAGTTTTTTTTCGTCGAATGCCTTTTTAACTTTTTCAAATTCACCGGGAGTAGTTATTACTTCAAAGGAATCGCCTTTATCTTTTATGTCTTCAGCTCCGGCGTCCAGACCGATTTCCATAAGCTGTTCTTCTCCAACCTTGCTCTTGTCAAAGGCCATAATACCCTTTTTATCGAACATCCATGCGACGCAACCCGATTCACCCAGATTACCGCCGTTTTTTGAAAAGACATGCTTTAATTCGGCAATGGTTCTGTTTTTATTATCGGTTTGTACCTGAACTATTATCGCGGCTCCCTTTGGACCGTATGCCTCCATGGTAAACTCTTCGTATGCCGCTCCGTCAAGATCGCCGCTACCTTTTTTAATAGCTCTTTCAATGTTGTCGTTGGG
>CAYYBZ010000269.1:0-295 GCA_964470285.1 uncultured Oligoflexia bacterium | reverse complement strand
GGCATCGGGATCACCGCCGCCCGCTCTGGCCGCAATTGTTATTTCTTTTATAAGTTTGGTAAAGACTTTGCCTCTTTTAGCATCAGAGGCGCCTTTTTTTCTTTTAATTTTGCTCCATTTAGAATGGCCTGACATGTATCCTCCGTTTAAACCGTAATTGACGTTTTGTTAAGATTTTGAAGTTTGTAGCATATAACCTAACCGTTTACAATTAAAGAAATAAATATAGGCTTAGACCTTGAATTTTAGAAAGTTATGTTGTATTGAGAACAGTTCCTGATAGTATTGCTTATGC
>CAYYBZ010000268.1:0-3658 GCA_964470285.1 uncultured Oligoflexia bacterium | reverse complement strand
TTAATTCGGGAGAAATAAGATATGCCCCGGCCGACGGAATTCCTGCTTTAAAGCAGGCAATAATCAGATATACCGAAGAGTTTTATAACAGAAAGGTGGCTCCCGAAAATGTTATGGCATCCGGAGGAGCAAAGCAGGCTATTATGGTTGCCCTTCAAACCGTATTAAATCCCCAGGAGGAGCTGATATTTCCGGTACCGTACTGGGTTAGTTACCCCGATATGGCTAAGCTTTGCGGATCAATACCAGTAGCGGTTATGCCTGAAGACGGAACCTTTTATCCAAGGCTAAAGGATATCGAAGATAGAGTCGGTTCTTATACAAAGGCCGTCATTATAAACAGCCCTAACAATCCCTCGGGCGCGATGTATTCGGAGGAATTTATTTCGGATATCGTTCAGTTTTGTGAGAAACGCGATATTTATCTGATTATGGACGATATTTATCATCGCCTTATATTCGACGGACGTAAGATAATAAACCCTTACGATTACACCAAAAAATCCATAGATGAATCAAAGATGATAATAATAAACGGGGTTTCAAAGCAGTATGCAATGACGGGATTCAGAATAGGCTGGGCTATCGGAGATAAAAAAATAATTGAAACAATGACTAATATTCAGGGCCATCAGACTTCAGGTCCATCAATTCTCCTTCAAAAAGCAGCAGTAGGAGCGATTAACGGAGTTCAGTCATGCGTGGAGAATTTAAGAGTAACACTTGAAAACAATAGAAATGTAATGATGGATCATTTAAATTCATTCAGGGGAGTAAAGGTTACCAAGCCGGACGCAACATTCTACTGTCTTGCCGATTTCAGCGTTTACAATAAAAACTCGGCAAAACTTTCAGAGTTTTTAATAGACAAAGTTCAGGTTTTAACAGTACCTGGAGTTGAATTCGGAATGGAGGGACATCTTAGGCTATCTTACTGCGGCACGGTTAAAGATATTACAAAAGGTATTGAAAGAATTAAATGGGCTTTAGATCCCGAATCACCCAATGAACTTTACATTGGGGATAGAAAACTGGTTAGAGACTGGATGTGAGGATATTATGGGAAAATACTTAAAATTTAAAACGCCCGCTTTTGAGCAGGCGGAATCTTTAGCATCTGATTATAAGCTTTCCAATCACGGGTTAAATAATCTTTACAAGGTTTACTGGAATCTTCCCGATTCCGCTCTTTACGAAGAAATTGTTTTCAGAAATGAGGGCAGAATTTCTTCAGATGGTCCCGTGATTGTTCATACAGGCAAACATACGGCAAGGGCGGCTCAGGATAAATATGTTGTAAAAGAAAATACTACCGAAGATAAAATATGGTGGGGTGAATATAACAGACCGTTTTCTCCGGGGAAATTCAATGAAGTGATGATGCGTGTTCAGGCTTATTGCCAGCATGAAGAACTTTTTGTACAGGACTGTTATGCGGGAACCGACCCGGATTACAGATTGAAAGTCAGGGTAATAACCGAAAAGGCATGGCAAAGCCTTTTCGCAAGAAATATGTTTTTAACCATTCCGAATCAGGATGAATTAAAGAAATTTGTCCCTGATTTTACTGTTATCGCTTTAGACGGATTTAAGCTTGATCCCAGAGTGGACGGAACGAGAGCGGAAACCGCAATACTTCTTAATTTTGACCAGAATATGGCCTTAATAGCAAACTCTCTTTACGGTGGAGAAATCAAAAAATCCATATTCACCGTTTTGAATTTCCTCTATACGTTTAGGGATGTTCTTCCCATGCACTGCTCTGCCAA
This sequence comes from uncultured Oligoflexia bacterium, assembly GCA_964470285.1. Classification (GTDB taxonomy): domain Bacteria; phylum Bdellovibrionota_G; class CAYYBZ01; order CAYYBZ01; family CAYYBZ01; genus CAYYBZ01. Next base: position 1,889 of record CAYYBZ010000268.1, on the reverse strand, counting down.
TGTCGGAAAAGACGGAGATGCGGCACTTTTCTTCGGTTTATCGGGAACCGGGAAAACAACACTATCAGCCGATCCCAACAGAAAGCTCATTGGGGACGATGAGCACGGTTGGAGCGAAAAGGGAATATTCAACTTTGAGGGCGGATGCTACGCAAAGGTTATCAGGCTATCCGAAGAACATGAGCCCCAGATTTATGCGGCTACAAAAAGATTTAGAACCATCCTTGAAAACGTCGTATATGATCCGGTTTCAAGGCATATTGATCTTGACGATGACATAATTACCGAAAATACTAGAGCATCATATCCCATTGAATTTATACCTAATGGAGTACCTGAAGGATACATTCATAAGCATCCGAAAAACATAATATTTCTTACCTGTGATGCCTCGGGAGTTATGCCTCCGATTGCAAAATTGACGCCTGAACAGGCTCAGTATCATTTTATAAGCGGATACACATCAAAGATTGCGGGAACTGAAATAGGACTGGGTATTGAGCCCGAAATTACATTTTCAGCATGCTTTGGCGGACCTTTTATGGTCAGAAATCCCTTTGAATATGCAAAAATGCTCAAAGAAAGAATGCTTAAACATAATGCCAACTGCTGGCTCGTTAATACCGGATGGGTTGGAGGAAAATTCGGTGTCGGAAAAAGAATCAGTATTCGTCATACAAGAAATCTTTTAAATGCCGCTTTAGACGCAAAACTTGATAAGGTTAAATACAGAAAAGATAAACTTTTCGGTTTTGAAATACCGCTATGCTGTCCGGAGGTACCAGAAGATGTTTTAGAGCCTTCAAGCTCATGGGGCAATAAGGAGGAATACTGGAAAAAGTACGATGCTTTAGCGGCAAGATTCATTGAAAATTTTAAGCTTTTTGAAAAGGGCTGTTCAAAAGAAGTCATACAGGCCGGGCCTAAAAGGATATAAATTCACATTAATTACGAAATGACTTGGAATATAGAAAACCTGAAATTATAGATATAATAAAAATTACTTATTCCGCGACCGCTGCTTGCGCAACAGGTTTTTGTCCGCTTTTAGATGAAGCATGCAAACTTGGTGACTGCCAATATAATCCTATTCAGGGACAGCATGGACAACCGTGCTGTGCTTCTGGAACATCTGCAATAGATTGCTGGAATAACGGAAACCTTGTCGCGGCAATCAGATGCAGTTCCGGATCACACCCGGATTAATTTTAAATATGAAGTATTTCAAGCCGCAAATACATGATATTTATCGTACTCTGGATTTAGCTCTGGCCTGTTGCCAGGAAGGGGCACATCCTTCAGGAAATTGTAGTCCGGGTGGAATGCCTTTACAATCGGTTCAAGGCTGTTCAAACGGTTCTGTTCCGTCTTATCTTTACTGTTGTTTGGGAAGCAACCTTTTTTCAGGAGAATGCGGATTTGGCGGAGAAATGGGATTGGATTGCAATAAAGGTTCAAGCTTTAAATAGATCGTATTTTATAATTTTTATTAAGCCTTTGTTTTTCTGGAATTTCAATCTTTTAGGTTTAAAGGTATGTGTAAGACTTAAAATATTCTCTGTTAACAATCTTATGTTTTCATTGAACCAGAATTTGTTTTCTATATGAAACAGCATCATTTCTTTGAAAAAGGTCATCGAATCGAATCTCTCGATTTTTGAAATCTTTGATTTCTTTAGAATGTATATTTTATGTAGTTCAATCCTCTTTATTTTTCTTTTTTTTCGTATTTTTATGTGATCGTAGGGTAGATAATCGAGATAATAGTTTTTGTTCTCAAAGCTTAAGACGGCTCTGTCATCAGCCAGTATTCTTGAGTTTTTTAAATGTCTATGCAGTAATCCTACTGCGGTGGACTTGCCGGCACCTGAATTACCCAGAAAAAGTAT
>CAYYBZ010000267.1:0-3691 GCA_964470285.1 uncultured Oligoflexia bacterium | reverse complement strand
AAACCCTTAATCCGCCTACACTTCCGATTACATTTTTCGTTTCCGTCTGGAATATAGTATAAGAATCTCCGGCCTCTCTTATGTTTACAAATCTTTGCGGTCTCTTTCTGTTTGAGAAAAACTCCTTTCCTTCGGCGGATCTTAATAGTTCACCCTGGTTTTCGAGATCCTCATACTGCTTTTTTGAATTCTCATAGCTGAAATATCTGTCATCGCTACTTAAAGGTATTTCCGCCGCTGCACATATCATATGAGCCTTCTTTATCGTGTCATTATCCGGATCTACAACTGCAGCTTCGTAGTTTCTTGTAAAAAAGTCTCTGGGATGCTTTATAAAATACTGATCAAGGGCGTCCTGCTGTGCGACCATAAAAATAACGGAATCTTTTACCGTTCTGCCTACTCTTCCGCCTCTCTGCCATGTATCTATTATCGTACCGGGATAACCAACAAGTATGCATACATCGAGCTCTCCTATATCAATACCCATTTCCAGAGCACTTGTAGAAATAACCCCGTCAAGCTCTCCGGAAAAAAGTTTTTTCTCGATTGTTCTTCTCTCTTCCGGAAGGAAGCCCGCCCTGTATGAACTTATTCTGTCTTTAAGTTTTTTATCGGCATCAATGAGCCAGGTATGCAAAAGTTCGGTGATTTTTCTCGACTTCGTAAATGCTATCGTTTTAAGCCCATCCTTAACCGCTTCCCTGAAGATAACTGAAGAAAGCAGATAAGTTGAAAATGCCTGATGGCTTACAAAAACAAAATATCTCTTTCCCCTGGGCGCCCCGCTGTCGGAAACAACGTCAAACGGCACACTTAAAAGCTTTTCGCTAAGCTCCTTGGGATTGCTTATTGTAGCGGAGCATCCAATAATCTGCGGCCTGCAGCCGTAAAAATCAAGTACTCTCCACAATCTTCTCATTATCTGTGCTATATGCGATCCGAAAACCCCCTTATATGTATGAAGTTCGTCAATAACTATAAATTTTAGATTCTTAAAAAAAGTTTCCCAGTTTTTGTAGAATGGCAGAATACTTAAATGAATCATGTCCGGATTTGTTATCAAAACATTAGGAGGATTTTTTTTAATTTTATCCCTTTTGTGCTGAGGTGTATCTCCGTCGTATATTGCCACTCTGTCTTTTTCGAAATTTAAGGCTTTCAGAATTTCTTCAAAGGCCTTTAGCTGATCCTGTTCAAGCGCCTTTAAGGGAAACAGATAAAGTGAGGTAGCTCCGGAATTTTCCAATATTGATTTTAAAACAGGGATATTGTACGTGAGCGATTTTCCCGAAGCGGTTTCAGTGGCTACCACAACATTGACTCCCCTGGCTATTGTATCGATTGCTCTTGCCTGATGGGAATAGAAGGATTTAACTCCGATTTTAGGAAGCGCGCTTTTAAGTCTGACAGGAATCGGCGAGTTTAAATCTTCGAATATGGGCTCTTTATCGCCTATTATCTCTTCATGAACTATTGCTTTACCTATTTCTGAATTTTTTTTGATTCCTTCTATGAACTGCTTAATACTCATTTTCGGTTTTCTCTAAAGCCTCCCAGGCTCTTACGTTTTTCTCATCGAGATCGACAGCCTTCTTAAAGCACTGTTTTGCCCTATCGGCTTCCCCCATGCCCTTATAGCTCAGCCCCTGAAACGTATAAATTCTTGAAAGCCATTTGTAATTGCCGCTGAATTTGTGTTTTGCCTCCTCCATAAGCCTTATCGACTGCTGATAGTTTTTGGCGTTGAGCCTCGCTACCCCGTAATGATAGTAAGGATAGGGGTTAGTAGGATCAATATCTATGGCCTTTTCATACTTTTTCATCGCACGCATTTGAAAACCCCTTTTGGAATCTTCTACTCCCTCTTTTGTTAACTGCAAAGAAGCCTTTCTTCTTGGAGAAGAGCTCTCCCATGACATATCAGGAAAAGCCTTTTCTCTTTCCCAGTCATCTCGGCCCGAGGAGTCATCACCCCTGAACCCCTTCTGACAGCCCGAAACGAACACAAGTACAAAAACTAAAATCACAATAATTTTCTTAGAATCCATCATTTTATAAATACCTCAGAATCACATTTCGCAATCTGTTCTTTCCTTGGGCTCAGTCCCTTCTATGAAGGCTTCCTTTTGAACATCTTTACAGTAGCGACCGGCCAGCAGTCCCGTTACCGGGTCTATATTCTTAAACACTATACCATCGGGTATTCTAAAATCCACATCTTCGCTTTCTTCTCTCTTAAACCCCATGAATTTCGACCATATTCTTAAGGCGCCCGCAGAACCTGAAATCTTCATATCTTCAGGTTTGTCAAAACCCACCCATGCCAAGGATAGAAGCTCCGGAGTATATCCCACAAACCATGAATCCCTGTAATCGTCCGTTGTTCCCGTTTTTCCGGCGCCTGAACCCTTAAAGCCCCAGAAGCGTGCGGCTCTGGCCGAGCCCCTTTCAAGCACACCCTTGAGAATGTAATTGACCAGATATGCAACTTCCGCATCAACTATTCTTTCAAGTTCAATTGTCTTTTTCTCCAAGACCTGTCCGTCTTTAGAAATAACGTCCCTGATTGATAGAAGTTCCGCCCTTGTTCCCATATTGGCAATTATTGAGTAGGCCTGAGCCATTTCTAAAGGCGTGACCTCGAATGATCCTATGGATATTGAAGGATAGGGCTTAAGCTCGGAGGTGATGCCCAGCCTTTTTGCCATTTTAACAATTTTATCCTCTCCCATTGCATGACCTACCCTTATTGTCGCTGAATTTAAAGAACTCTCCAAAGCCCTTCTTAATGTGACATCGCCGTAATACTTTTCTTCATAATTTCTCGGTTTATATGTCTGCCCTTCAAATTTTATTTCAAGAGGCGAATCATCAAGTATTGTAGCCGGAGTATACTTCTCCTGATCAAGCTCAAATGCCGCCATGTAAACGAAGGGCTTAAAAAGTGAACCGGGCTGTCTCTTTGCCATACTGATTCTCTCAAACTGTGAGTTTACAAAGTTTCTCCCTCCTATGTATGCCTTTATAAAACCGGTTTGCGGCTTAACGGCAATCAGACATGACTGAAGTTTCTCTTCCCCCTCTTTTCTTTTAAGGTGAGGAAAAACCTTTTCAATCTCTGTAAGCCCCTTGGATATTGCCGCTTCTGCCGCTCTTTGCATATCCATATCTATTGTTGTAAATATTTTAAGTCCTCCTGTCTGTATAAGATCCTCAGAATAAAGATTTAAGAGCTGTTTCTGTATAAAGGCCGTAAAATACGGAGCCTTGTTTCTCCATTTCTGAAATTCCTTAATCTCAATTTTTTCTTCTTTTGCTCTTTGGTAAACCAGAGGAGGAATCAGCCTTGCGCCGCAGCATGTGTTAAAAACAAGCTTTGCCCTTTTCATGGATTTTTCAAAATTCCTGTACGGGGAATAAACCGAAGCCGATCTTACCATGCCTATAAGCATGGCACCTTCTAAAGCGTTTATATATTTTAAGTCCTTCCCGAAATAAAACCGTGAAGCCTCTCCGAAACCGTGAATTGCAACCGAACCCTTTTGACCCAGCCAGACTTCATTCATGTAGGCTTCAAGTATTTCTTCTTTTGAATACAGAACTTCTGAGATAACGGCCATAACGGCTTCAACAAATTTTCTCCAAAGTGTCTGCTTTTTTGTTAAAAAGAAATTTCTTATCAGCTGCT
>CAYYBZ010000266.1:0-3710 GCA_964470285.1 uncultured Oligoflexia bacterium | reverse complement strand
TTACTTCTGAAGATCTTGAATTTCTGGGAGCCCTTTCAAATCAGGCGGGAATTACACTTGAGAATGCCAAACTTTACTCTGAGAAGGCTCGCCAGGAAAGACTTGCCGCACTGGGTGAGGTGGCAAGCGTGATAATTCATGAAATCAAGAATCCTTTAGGCGTAATCAAAGTATCATCCGGAACAATAAAGAGAAAGCTGGTTAAGGATAAGGAAAGCTCGGAGCTCGCGGGTTTTATTGAAAAAGAAGTGGACAGAATGAATTCTACTATTCAGCAGATACTGAGCTTTTCGAAACCCAAGGAGAACAATCTGTCGGCTTTTAATCTTGATCGGCTTATCTCGGATATTATAAGTGAAGTGAATTATCTCAAATTAAACAGGGAAATAACTTTTAAAAAAGATTTTAAAACGGGTGATGAAAAAGTAGTAGCGGATCAGGAAAAAATAAGAAGGGCTTTGGTTAATCTTATAGATAATGCGATTCAGGCTTGCAGACAAACGGGAATTATAAATATTGAAACGAGACTTGTAAAAGATGGCGTACATGATGCAGAAAATGAAGTTGAAATAGTCATTAAAGATGACGGAGAGGGTATCAGCGATAAAGATTTGAATTATATATTCAAGCCTTTTTATACGACCAGGCAGGAAGGAACCGGTCTTGGACTTTCCATTGTAAAACAGATTACCGAAGATCACGGCGGCTCAATTGAAATAGAATCCAAAATAAACGTCGGAACTGAAATAACAATCAGGTTTTCTAAAAAATCGATTAAGGATTATTCCGGAGAAAGTAAATGGAAGAATTACAAAAACATAGAGTTATGATAGTCGACGATGAAGTCCGAATGCAAAGATCTTTAGAAATACTGCTTTCTATGGAAGGGTATCAAGTGCTGACAGCGTCGAATTTTTATGAGGCCCTTTCCAAACTGGACGAATATGTCGATCTTGTAATAACCGACCTTACAATGCCGGGTAAGGACGGGATAGAACTTCTTAAGGAAATAAAAAGTAAGTATCCCGAAATACAGGTAATAATGATTACCGCTTATTCAACGGTTCAGTCTGCGGTTGAAACGATGAAAGTGGGTGCATTTGAATATCTCATAAAACCTTTTGAGAATGAAGAGCTGCTAAACGCAGCAAGCAGAGCCATTCAGATAAGAAGCCTTACAAGGGAGAATCTCAAACTTAAAAAAGAGATTCAGAGAATGAGCCAATTGGGTGAAATTGTCGGATCCTCTTCCGGGATAAAGGATATTTATTATTTGATCGAGAGGGCTTCCGAAACGGATTCTAATGTGCTGATTACCGGTGAAAGCGGAACCGGAAAGGAATTAACGGCAAGAGCAATTCATGAGAATTCATCCAGAAATAAAAAACCGTTTGTCTGCATAAACTGTATGGCAATAACTGAAAATCTCCTGGAGAGTGAACTTTTCGGTTATGAGCGGGGCGCTTTTACAGGAGCAGTAAAGCAGAAAGAGGGTAAATTCAGGATTGCAGACGGTGGGACAGTATTTCTTGACGAAATAGGCGAGATACCTCCATCAATTCAGGTTAAACTTTTAAGGGTTCTTCAGGAAAGATCGTTTGAAAGGGTAGGCGGAAATCAGACGATAAATGTGGACGTCAGAGTAATTGCCGCTACAAATAAAAACTTAACAGAGGAAATTAATAAGTTGCAATTCAGAGAGGACCTTTATTACAGACTAAATGTAATTCAAATCAATATTCCTCCTCTACGTTCAAGAAGAGAAGATCTGCCTCTACTTATAGATCATTTTCTTGAGAAAAAAGCCGGGCAACTCAAAATGAGAAAAAAACAACTTACCGGTGATGTCAAAGAATTTCTGTTAAATTATGATTACCCCGGGAATATCAGGGAGTTGGAAAACATTATAGAAAGGGCATATGCTCTGACAAGAGAAGATAAGATTTATCTTCGGGATTTACCGTTTACCGCTACCGACAAAAACGGAAGGACAGCCAAAGAAGGACAGTTGCCTATAAAAAACGGACTGGCCCATGTAAGTGAAATAACAAAGAGAATGGAAATAGATCTCTTAAAAAGAGCGGTTATGGAACATTCGGATGTCTCAAATGAAAGACTGGCTGAGATTCTAGGGACGTCCAGGCGTATACTCGAGCTTAGAATGAGGGAATACGGTATTAGTAAAAACAAGAGATAACCTTCCAAAATCTTTACATTTATACTATTATTTGTTAATTAGTAAGGTCATTTTGGCATAATTGGTATAATTGGGCTTGGAACATTTGATGTTATAAATAATCTATTTAAATAAGAGCGGTTGATTATGTTGAGACGAATTATTAATGAACGGTTATGGATATTGCTGATTTGTATTGCGGTTTCACATGTTTTAAGCATTCCATTAAATGTCCATGCTGCGCAGCCAGAAGCGGATAGAAAAATACTGGAAGTGTTAAATCTTGAAGAATGCATAAAACAGGGAATTGCGAATTACCCCAAGATCCGGGCGGCTTATTTTGATAAAGTTGCTGCCGAAGGTAAGCTTGACGAGGCTAAATCAGCAAGGTTTTTCCCAAAGCTGGATTTAACACAGCTATTTGGTCCGGTTCCTGATCTTGCATCGGGTTTCGGACCGCCTAATTTTCCCGAATATGATGTTGACTGGTCAGAATGGGGAATATTCTACAGACTCAGCCTGGAAGTTTTTCAACCGCTTTATACTTTTGGGAAAATTCAAAACGCTATTGAGGCTGCCTTTGGAGGAGTTAAGGCAAAGGAAATTCAGATTGAAATTGAAAAACGCAATCTCGTATACCAGATCAAGCAGCTTTATTACGGATTAACTTTTGGATATGCCGGTATCGATCTGATGAACGAAATGGATCAGAAGCTCTCAACGGCAAGGAAAAAGGTTCGCGAGCTCATAGATAAAGGTTCTCCAGACGTTACCGAACTTGACATGTTCAAGCTTAAAGTTGTAGAAGCCGATCTCAAAAGAAGATTTGTCGATTCCAATTCAAAAATTGATATAGGAAAAAGAGCTCTTGCCGTACTTCTAGGCAGGGAACCTACCAAAGGATTTGATATAGAAACTAAAAAATGCGTTCCTTTAAAAACCGATATAAAACCTGCAGAAGAATATTACGTTATAGCTGAAAACAACCGCCAGGAACTAAAACAGTTCAGTCAGGTTTTAAAGATAAGAAAATCTCTGGAAGAAGTTGCCTGGGCTGATTACTTCCCCGTATTTTTTATGGGCGGTTTTTTTAACTACGGAACCGCGCCGGGCAGAACACAGATTGATAATCCCTATTTAAAGGATAATTTCAACATGCTTAACGGCGGAGGAGCCTTCGGTATCCGGCAAAACTTAAGCTTTTTCAGAACGCGTTCAAAACATAAGCAGGCCAAGGCAGAATACAGCAAACTTGTGGCTCAAAAAGATCTTTTAAGAAATGCTGTGCTTCTGGAAGTAAGAAAATTTTACGAGGAACTTGTAAGTAAAGATCAATCGGTTGAGATTACAAAAACAGGATTTAAGGACGCAAGAAGCTGGCTCGCGTCTGCTTTTTTGGGATTCGACATGGGTACTGTTTCAACGGGAGATCTCATAGAGGCTTTCGCAGCCTATACGAAAACCAAGGTTGATTATCTGGGTGAGATTTATGATTTTAATAATTCTATTGCAGGGCTTTCAAAGGCGACCGGCC
>CAYYBZ010000265.1:0-3734 GCA_964470285.1 uncultured Oligoflexia bacterium | reverse complement strand
GACGTTTTCCATCCACTTCTTGAGTATCTCATTTTTTCTCTGGTCAAGGGCTAACTTAACAAGGTTTTCTTTGTCCTTATTAAATTTATCGAGATCGGCTTCGAATTTTTCTTTAAGCTTTACGATATAGTAATTTTTATCAAGTTTAATGACTTTATCCAGCAGCGGTTTTTCTTTTGTAAGAGTAAACCCTTCATTCATTATTTCGGGGGCCTTACCCAAAACCGGTATTCTTGAATCCGTGTTTCTTTTAAATTTGCCTGTTTCAGTAACTCTAAGGCCGTTTTTTGATGCAATTTGCCTCATATTTCCGGGATTTTCCCTGATTTCTTTGTGGATTTTCTCACTTTCATTAATGGCAATTTCCAAAACCTTTTTATCAATGAACTGCTGTTCTACCTTGTCCTTTACGCTCTCGAATTCGGGGGCTTCGGGATCCTTGACGTCGATGAGCCTGACAATATAACCGGTTTTTGTGAAAAAACCGAATACGGGATCGCTTGTTTCTTTGGGTAGAAGATCAAAGGCCGCTCTTATAATCTGAGCTGAATCCATAACTCCGGGAATGCTGTCTTTTGCACTGAGAAAATTCGTTGAACCGTAGCTTAAGTTTTCATTTTTGTTTATTTCCTTAAGGGATTTTTGCGGATTTTCCATGGATTTGGTTTTTATTTCAGTCAAAATGTTTTTCATTTCTTCAGTTGAAGCTTTCGATTTCTCAGGATCCATTTTTTTGTGTTTTAAATAATCATCTTTAACTTCTTTTTTTAATCTTTCCAGTGAAACCTCGCCGGATGGGATTTTGTCAATTACTTTAATTATGTGGTAACCGAATTGTGTTTTTACGGGAGGGCTTATTTCACCTACTTTCATATCAAAAGCGGCCTTTTCAAATTCCTTAACCATTTTACCCCTGGCAAAATAGCCTAAATCACCGCCGCTGTATTTTGTAGAATCGTCGTTATACTTTGATGCAAGTGTTTCAAAATTAGCCCCGCCATTTATTTCTTTTACAATATCTTTGGCGCGTTCTTTGAGTTTGGCGTCACTTTTATTTTCTTGGGCCTTTAGAAGAATATGACTGGCCCGCAGTCTTTCTTGCTTAAGCCTGTCTAAATTGTCTTTGTTGTTTTTGAGAAAGACATCGCTGTAGTAAGTTTTTAATTCTTCTTCGCTTGCGGTGATGAAATTATCAATTTTCAGCATAAGGTATTCAAATTTTCTTTTAGGGTTTTCTGTAAAAAGACCCTTGTTATCCTCGAAAAACTTTATTAAATCTTCTTTTTTTGTTGCGCCTGTTTTTTTCTTAAAACCCGCAGGTTCAATCTTTGTATATGCAAGGTTTATTGATTCATTTTTGATTCTGTAATCCTCCAGAACTTCGTCTTCGGATATTTTAACTGTACTTTTAATGAAATCATCAAGCTTACCGGAAAGAAGGGCCTTTCTCTGACTTTGCTCAAAATGCTCGGAAGTCATTCCGGCATTACGTAAAATCAGTTGATATCTTTCCCGGCTGAATTTATTTGTTTCAGGATCGGAAAAAATTTTCATATCTTTTATATATGCGGCAAGTTCGTCGTTTGAAACTTTAAGGCCGTATTCCCGGGCTTCCTGAATTCTTAAACGTGAATCTATCAGGTTTGTAAGGGCCTGTTCTTTGGCCATCTGCATTAACTGATTTTCGTCCATGCCGCCCATGTAACGGTTGAGCTGCTTGTAGTATTCAAAAGTATTTTTCAGAGCTGAAATATATTCATCAATTGTGATGGCCTCTCCGTTGACTTCAGCAATAGTGTTGCCTGTGCATCCGCCTCTGACCTGGTTAAAGCCGTAAAATGAAACGAAAGACAAAACCAAAACTATCAAAAGCAGCTTAATGAAAGGTGAACTGACCGACTGTCTAATGGATTTAAGCATAGTAAATAACTCCTACTAACAAATTCGATTGGCGATACTAAGGGATAAATGTTGAAAAATCAAATAAAATCAGTTAACTTCTCGATATTATAACAAGTAGGGTGAATTATGTTTCTGGATGATTTTATCGGACTCTTTTCAAATGATCTCGCAATAGATCTGGGTACGGCAAATACGCTTATCTATGTAAAGGGCAAAGGAATTGTGGCAAATGAACCCTCTGTAGTTGCGGTTGAAACGGGCCACAGGGGTGAAAGGCGCGTAGTGGCTGTCGGAAAGGAAGCAAAGGAAATGCTTGGTAAAACACCTGAAAATATTCAGGCTATCAGGCCTCTGCAGGACGGAGTAATTGCAGATTTCGAGATTACAAACGAAATGCTAAAATATTTCATTGCCAAGGTTCACAACAGAAGAACGCTTTTAAGACCTAGAATAATTATCTGCGTTCCATTCGGCATTACTGAAGTTGAAAAAAGAGCGGTCAAGGAATCCGCTCAGGCAGCGGGTGCAAGGGAAGTTTACCTGATTCAGGAACCCATGGCTGCCGCGATAGGTGCAGGGTTACCGGTGATGGAACCGTCCGGAAACATGGTTGTCGATATAGGCGGGGGAACCACAGAAGTTGCAGTTATATCCCTTGGCGGAATAGTTTTTTCCAAATCTGAAAGAGTAGGCGGCAACAAGATGGACGAAGAAATAGTCAGTTATATGAAGAAGAATTACAATTTGCTGATAGGAGAACAGACAGCGGAAAAAATCAAAATTCAGATAGGATCGGCCTACGATACCGGTGAAGAGGAAAAAATGGAAATAAAGGGCAGGGATTTAGTCAGCGGAGTTCCGAAAAACATAGAGGTGACTTCGGTAGAAATACGAGAGGCCCTGTCTGAACCCGTAAAGGCAATTGTTGAAACGGTAAAGATTGCGCTTGAAAAAACTCCCCCGGAACTCTCGTCAGATATTGTAGATAAGGGCATAGTTTTTACAGGCGGCGGATCAATGCTCAGAGGGCTGGATGTCCTCTTAAGAGAGGCTACCGGCTTACCCGTTATGAGCGCAGAGGATCCCTTGGGAGCGGTAGTTCTCGGTTCGGGAAAGGTTTTAGACCAAATTGAACTTCTTAAAGGGGTTACAATATCGTAGAATTGAGAAAGCAATAGTATACCGTGAAATCTATAGGTTATAAGAAGTACATTCTGGGGATAGTCCTTTTCTTTTTAGTCGTAGTTCACCTTATCTCGTTCAACATTAAAGGTAAAAAGAATTTAAACATTCTCGAAAGAGGAATACTCTTTATTTCCTTCCCTGTTCAAAAGCTGATTACTACGGTTATCAATAAGGTTGATGATACATGGAAGGGGTATCTCTTTCTTGTGGATTTAAGAAAAAGAAATCTTTCCTTAGAAACTGAAAATCAAAAATTGAGAAACAAGCTGGGTAAAATTGAAGAGATAAAATCTGAAAATGAAAGGCTCAGAAATTTACTGGCATTTGCCGATGAATCTGAATCTGAATCTATTGCCGCAAGAGTAATTTCAACGGGGCCGTCCAGCCTGTATCATACGTTGGTAATAAACAAAGGATCGGAATCCGGTTTAAAAAGAGGAATGGCCGTTATTACCAACGAAGGAATAGTCGGTCAGGTTTCATATGTTAAGAAAAATTATTCATCGGTTTTAACCATAATTGATCCAAACAGTGCGATAGATGCAATAGATCAGAAAACACGTGCCAGAGGAATTTTAAGCGGGTACAGGTCACAGAAAATGGTTTTTAAATATCTTCCGTTTTCAGAAAAAATTGAGGTCGGAGAC
>CAYYBZ010000264.1:1271-3751 GCA_964470285.1 uncultured Oligoflexia bacterium | reverse complement strand
TTTCAAACGATTTAAGGGCAATACTAACCGCTTCATCGGACAATTCCATATTGGAAGTATATGATTCTTTATTTGATTCCCGGAAAGTTACATATAAATCTGAAGGCGGTATTGAGCTTATTAACGCCCATTTTATCCATAACAATAATCTGTTTGTTGCAATTAGGGATAATGAGAAAGGCAAAGTCGGTTTACTTTTCCTCGATATTGAGGGGAAGGTTATATATGAAAAGTATTTCAATATAACTCCTGGATATTACTTTAATTACGCTCTTTCATCGGAGGATGGAGGGCAGGTTGCGTTGAAAATCAAAGATTCCAGAACAAAAACCGGCATAGAAAAGCTTTACTACTTTCTAAGAGGCAGTGATGTTCTAAAGGAAATAGGTTTGGAGCTTTCCTATTATGACAGGGTTGCTTTTGCCGAAGATTTGCTTGTTTTTCAGGGACGGGATCTTGATGATTTTAAAACTTTTCAGGTTTACGGTAACGGTAAGATATCAAGAGGTTATGACCTCGATTCCTCAGGTTATTCAAGCGAGGCAGATGCTTTGGTAATTGGGGGTAATGAGGATGTTGTTAAGGTCAGTCTTGAAACCGGAGAAGTTGCAAAAATAATCGATAAGGCGTTTGGTTTTGATGTTTATGGAAAAAACGTGGTTTTAAGTTCTTTCGTTGATGGTTATTATAATTTGTTCCTTTACGATTTAAGTAAAAGTGAACTGAGAAGACTTTCTAAGTCCTGGTTCAATGAGCTTTCACCCAAAATATCGGCTAAAGGTCTTGCTTACACGGTTGATGAAGAGAAAAGATTCAGCGTTCACTTAAGAAAGGATTTGAAAAGCGATAAAGTTGAGCGAATTTATCTTGAAAATACGGATATTTATAATCCTATTTGGTTTGAGAATTCATTGTATTTTAATATTCGAGAAATTAAATCGTCTTACGATGAATATAAGGTTGGAGAAAAGCCAAAAGCGGATTTTTTCAGCTTAAAACCGCTTGAAATACCTCTAAAGATTGGGGAATATTCAGGAAGAATAAAACCGCAATATATTTACGGAGGTCTGGCTTATGACGGAAATACAGTTCTTCTCTTCGCATCATTAGCAGCCGATAATATATTTTCATCCAAGGGGCTTTTTGTAAATACAATTTATAAATCCGATTTTATAAATTCTACTGTCGGTTTTACAAATCTGGAAGAAGGCAGAACCTACACTCTTTACCTAAACAGGCTGGATAAAAACACTTCAGGCGGATTTAGCTTCATGAAATCCTATATCATAGACCGCTATAGAGAATTTGACCTCTATTCTCAGCTTGAATATCAGGGTTTTGAGCCCGACGAATTCAGAGGTGATTTTGTCGAATTTCCGGGTGAATTAATAAGGCAAGTGGTTTTAAAATCTGGGGCTGTTTTAGCATACGATGCATCTATCTGGGATTATCACGGTCCTTCAAGAGGCGGCAAATTTTTCGGAAAATTTGAACTCGGTATTAATCTAAAAACAGCGAAAGTTTCAAATGTGGACGTTAATTTAGATTTTAGATTATATAATCAGCTTGTCAGTAGAGTAGGTTTTGCTCACCGTTTAATGGCGGGAACGTCTCAGGGACAGTTTCCGACAGCATTTTTCCTCGGAGGAAACATATCATTTAGAGGAGTTCCGTTTGACGGACTTGAAGGCAACAATTACTGGGTATTTTCTGAAGATTTGAGAATTCCATTTTTCGATTTCATAGGAGCTGTTTTACCGGGACCAGTCGATAGAGCCATAGGTCCGTTTTTCAAGTTTTTTGATGTGAGGGGAGGGCTTTATTTTGATATAGGGCAGGTCTGGTTCAATAAAAAAGACAAACTCGATGAAATCATACATAGCTTCGGTTTTTTTATCAATACGCCAACAATTTTCGGTCTTGTACTAAGATTTTCCAAGGGATTTATAGGAGAAAAGGGCTTTAATTTCTGGTTCGGCTACAACTGGTAATAAGTTGATACAAAAAAAGGTGATTGGCGAGGTAGCATGCCATCTTTTATATATAGGCAGTGAGAAAGAAAGCTTATATATCCCCTCAGCCAATCACCAGATGAATATCATACACATAAATCTTTATTTGTCATCCCTATTTTACCACATTTGCATTTAGAGATATAACCTGCTTAAATCACTGGATAAAGAAAGATTTTTCTTGAAAAAATAGCTGTTGTGAATTGGATGATATGAAAATTGAATAGTAGAGTAAATATAGATAATTATATCAGTAGCTTATATCACGAATTACCTCTTTTAAACCTAACTTCCCTGAGTGCCTGTGTATCTTTTGAAGAAGCGCCTTTGATGACCGCAAAGTTAATATTAAAATACCCGGCCATAGTACAGGTGAACATTACTCTTTTGATAAGAAGAAACGGTAATTCCTGATCGGCTTGAATATTGATTTTACCTGGGAAGGGTAATCCTTTGGAATCATAGTAA
>CAYYBZ010000264.1:0-1261 GCA_964470285.1 uncultured Oligoflexia bacterium | reverse complement strand
AGTGTTCTTATTTCTTCCAGTTTCTCAGTAAGTTCCGCGATTTCCCAGTTTTTAGCAGTGAGTTTATTTATGTTCCCTGTAAAACTTTGGCCGACAGTATCGCCTTCAAGAGCTATTTTATTCTTGGATATTGTTACAACGGGGGCTCTTTCTATGGTCATTGCTCTTTCAGCTTCAGGTAATCTGATATCCTTTTGAATAAAGAGAACTTCTCCGGTAGCAGAGAAATTTGCCAGAAGAAACAGCGTTAAAACTGCAAAAACGTCAATCATAGGTGTAAGCATTAAAGTAGCCATAACGTTTTTTCTTCTTCTTCTCGATTTTCTCCATTTAATTATGGCGTGTACTGCAGATCCCGATGTAAAGTGTTTTCCCGGAGTTTTTATTGACATATATGTCTCCCTTAATTATTCAAGCATTCCGGATAAAGTTATGTTGGCAATGTCAGAGCCGATAGCAGCGTCCATTGTTTTGATAAGTTCTTTGTATAAAACTTTATCCTGGGCGAGAATTAGAATATCCTTTTTATTCGGATAACTCTGTTTCATTGCCGCGAATTCCTGCATTAAAACATCCAAATCGTATTCATCACTCTTTTTAGGAATTCTTACAGTTTTCTTATTCCCAATAGAGAGTTCCTGTCTGTCTTTATAAACGTAAAGTGCAAGGGTAAAATCAGCTTCGCTTCTTTCACCGCCTGAAGTTCCTTCATTTGTCTGAATCATTGAAATCTGGGTCCAGACGGCCGTCATTAAAAGAAAGGCTATCAGGCATGAGAGCAAATCTATGAAAGGAACCAGGTTATATTCAACGTTTACCGGTTTACCTTTTCCACTATGTCCGGTATCGAAATGGGCCATTTAATAAACCTCTTTTAAAAGATTAACTTGACGGAGTAGTTTGTTATGACTTTCCTCCGGACGAGAATTTTTCTTTATTAGCTGTAATGAAGTTCAAGACGGAAACTGACGCTTCGTTAATGTCATCGAGAAGTGTTTGAGATTTGCCCTGTAAAACAGAGTAGGCCAGTAGCGCTATAATAGCGACCATAAGACCGAATGCCGTACAGTGCAGAGCTTCTGAAATACCTGCTGCCAACTTGGCAGCTCTTTCCGAAACATCCACAGATTTAACGCCTCCGAATGATGTTATAAGACCTCCGATTGTACCTAAAAGACCCATTAAAACTGCAACGTTTCCGATCATTGCCAGATATCCGGTTCTTTTTTCTATTCGCGGAAGCTCTTTAAGGGAAACTTCA
>CAYYBZ010000263.1:0-3757 GCA_964470285.1 uncultured Oligoflexia bacterium | reverse complement strand
GGTCCTATATGATGGTCGTAATTAAAATCCTTGAAAATAGATAAAATTTCATCCGAGCTTCTTGCATTCTCGATGCTTATAACATCTGCATCCATATTGTAAATATCTCTGATAATTTCGTTGAAATCCGAATAACACATGTGAGTATGAATCTGAGTCGAATCCTTAACCCCTGAACTTGAAAGCCTGAAGGCTTTAATGGCCCAGTCTAAATAATTTTTCTGTTTGGATTTTTTTATGGGCAGGCCCTCTCTGATTGCAGGCTCATCAATCTGAATAATATTTATTCCGTTTTTTTCAAGATCAAGAGTTTCTTCTCTTAAAGCTAAAGCTATTTGATATGCGATCTCTTCGCGTGTAACGTCGTTTCTGGGGAAAGACCAGTTAAGGATTGTAACCGGACCGGTTAGCATTCCTTTAACCGGTTTCTTGGTTAAAGATTGTGCGTAAACAATTTTATCAACAGTCATTGCATATTTTCTTTCGACATCTCCGAAAATGATCGGGGGTTTAACGCATCTTGTGCCGTAAGACTGTACCCAGCCGTTTTGAGTAAATATAAAACCTTCAAGCTTCTCTCCAAAAAACTCAACCATGTCGGTTCTTTCAAACTCTCCATGAACAAGCACGTCCAGATCTAAATCTTCCTGTAATTTTATAACATTAGATATTTCTTTTTTTATATATTCCCTGTATTCATTTGCCGTCATTTTCTTACTTTTATATTTTGCTCTTGTTTTTCTCAGTTCAGAAGTTTGGGGGAAACTCCCAATAGTAGTAGTCGGAAGGTAAGGCAGATTAAAAAACCTTTTTTGAAGAGCAGATCGTTCAGGGAAGGCCTTTTTTCTTTTAAAATCATCCTCTTTTATGTGTTTGAATTTTTTTGTAACTTTTAAGCTTTTCTGAAATTTAGGTTCAAAAACTTTCGGTGCAGCTACCGTTTCCATTTTGCAGGAATCAGGAATCATTTTCTTGATTTTCACCAGCTCTTTGATCTTTTCCAGGGAAAAGGACATGTTCTTTTTCGTTTTTTCATCTAATTTTGTTTCATACTCTAAAGAATATGGACAGTGCATTAAGCTGCATGAAGGCTGTATTATCGCATCTTTCAGAAGATCTACGGATGATACTTCCTTTAGGATTTCATAAGCCGTGAAAGGATTGCTTTTCCAGATATTTCTTCCGTTTATTATTCCTATCGCTAACCTTTTATCTTTTGGGAGTGAAATCTTTTTAATATTCTTTAATGTTGCTTTTCCTCTAATAAGATCAAGTCCTAAGTAATCAAAAGGCCATCTTGCTACTTCCTCAATATGTTCGGTAATATCTTCGAAATATGTCTGAAGGATGAACTTTGTAGTTTTTTTTGCTTCAAAAATATCGCTATAAATCTTTCCTAGGGTTTTGATGATTTCTTTATCTTCACCATAAATGAGGTAGGGTTCATCTATCTGAATGTATTCAATATTTTCATTTATTAACTCTGTAACAAGTTTTTTATAAACAGGCGTAAGTGAGTGAATTTTATCTTCAAATTGATTAGAATCTTTTAATTTAGCAAGCTTAAGAAATGTATATATTCCCAGAATTACCGGTTTTGTTTTTATTTTTAAATGTTTAAGTGCCCATCTATATTCAGTTAACGGACGATTCAAGATAAGCGAGAACTTATCTGTAAGTTCGGGGACTATGTAATGGTAGTTAGTATCAAACCATTTGGTCATTTCCAGCGCAGGCGTATCATCTTTTCCTCTGGCCATGGCAAAATACACTTCATGAGAATCGGCATCTCCGAATTTTAAATATCTATGAGGAATCTGGTTGAACATTATTGAATGGTCAAGAACGTTGTTATAAAGGGTAAAGTCATTTGAGGGAATTAAATCAATGCCGTTTTTATTTTGGAGCGTATAGTTAATTTTTTTCACTTCATCGACGGCTTTGTTCAAATCATCTGTCGAGAATTTTCCTTTCCAGAAGCCTTCAATGGCCTTCTTTAATTCTCTTTTAGGACCTATCGTAGGAAAACCTATTGTAGAAGTACGAATCATTTTCTGCTCCTGTTTACAAATCTTTTAACGGCATTTGGGTCTGTTTGGTTTACGCAACGATAAGACCTGTGTAAATATGTGTCAAGCTAATAACCTGCAGAATTAATAGGATGGATGGAGAAAATAATATACTTAATTCGCATTCTTAATGACTTTTAATTTCTTTTTTGTTCTTTTTGTTTTAACAAAATTCTCAAGCATCTCTTCTGTGCAATTTTTGCATGCTGTCCTATCGGGATTTTTTATACAGAAATCGTTAAAGGCCTTCACCCAGCTTTCCCCTGCTCGGGGACATTCTTCTATGAAGTGAACAAAATCTACCAGTCTTTCCAGAGTTGCATCTGAAATAGAGTGTTCTATTTTGCATGCATCTTCCTCCGCTAATTCAGATTTTATCTGAAGAACATTTTCAAAGAAGTTTCTTAGAATTTCGTGGCGTCTGAAAATCTTTGATGCCTGTTTCTCACCTTCGGCGGTTAGATCTATATATCCATAGGGAGTATATCTTACTAGCCCTTTATCCGATAAAACCCGTAAAGCTCCGGTCACGCTAGGTTTTTTAACTCCCAGATGTGTTGCTATATCCTTTGCTCTGGCCAGCTTATTCTTTTTTACGAGTAAATAAATTATCTCAAGATAATCTTCCATGCTTGCAGTAAGTTCCTTTGTCATAGTAAACCCCATTTATTGTTAGAATCATCTAACTTTATAAAAGTTTGTTAACATGTTGTCAACTTATAATATAGCTAAAATATGCAGAAGTAGTTGTTATTGATGGGTTATTTATTATATGAAAATGTAGATTTATGAAGGTATAAAATTAGAATCTGAGAATAATACCTAATTGTCCTGTTATAAGGTCTTTATGCCCGAACAGGGAATAATAGGAAAAAATAAATCTTAAAGAAAGGGTAGGGATGAAATACAGATCAAAACCTATACCTGTGGTAAGAAGTCCCTTCCAGCCTTTATCAAGATCGTATCTTGTAATTCGGTATAAACCGGAACCTATCACAACTATTCCCAAAAATTTCCCAAAACCCTTTGCCAGAAGTGCGTTAAACTCAAGAATATGGTTGTTGGGAGCATTGCCCGTTCCTAATATCCTTATGTAGCCGATTTCACTGGCTACATAAGGCCTTATCCAGTATCCTAAATTTCCTCCAAAACCGAATGAAACGTCGCCTCCCTTGGCTGGAAAATTAAAAGTGAACTTGGGAACAACATATCCCTTTGTTTGAGCTTTTACACTATTTACAGAGGGTGTCATTAACAGCAAAGCTAGGAATGTTAGGATAATTAATCTCTTCATCTTTTGTCCTTTTAAAGCTTATTAAACACTATTTAAGGATATCATGCAAAATCTCTGCCAGTACAGAATAATTTGCATTGACAAGGACTGCTTTGAAAGTTAGAAAAATCGTTTTATGAGAGAAATTTCTCAAAATATTCTTGTTACAGGAGGAGCTGGGTTCATAGGATCTCATTTATGTGAGAGGCTTCTTGATAAAGGATACGAAGTCACCTGCATAGATAATTTTAACGATTTTTATGATCCGGAAATCAAAAGAAAGAATATCGAATCTATAACATCTAAATCAGAACAAAGCGGTTGTGCGTTTAAACTTTTAAATGAAGATATACGTGATGAAAGAGTCTTTAAATCTCTTTTTAATTCTCATTCCTTTGATGCTCTCATTCATCTT
>CAYYBZ010000262.1:0-3759 GCA_964470285.1 uncultured Oligoflexia bacterium | reverse complement strand
TCGTGGCCAGTTGCAAAAACTGCGTGAACAAATTATTCACCACCCACATTAATTATGTTTCAAATATTATTAATTACACATGGCTTCGCAAGACGCAGAAAAAATTACAGAAGAAATAAAATTTATCTTTCTCAATGATTTAAATGCCCGAAAAATCGATCTTGAAATAAGCATTGAAAGGCGAAAAGATAATTTCTCTTTTGATCCCGAACAGATAAAAAGGGCTTTACTCAACATCGTAAGAAACGCAATAGACGAAACACCCGACGGTGGTAAAATAGTTCTTAACTGTGCAATAGATAAAAATTATCAGACAATTACAGTTATAGATTCGGGAAAAGGAATAAAAGACGATATAGCAAAACGAATCTTTGAACCGTTTTTCACTACAAAAGAAAGAGGTACGGGACTCGGATTATCCTTTGCAAAAAAGATTGTGGATTCTCATCACGGCGACATAAGCATAACACGCAATAACGATATTGGAACAAAAGTAACAATCAGTTTACCAAGCACAGAACAGGTGAAAGCATTATGAAGGGCAAGATTCTAGTAATAGACGACAACGATACAATGAGAGACGGAATCATAAGAGTTGTGTCAAAGATGGGACTTGAAGTCAAGGGAGCAAGAAACGGCAAGGACGGAATAGACAGTTTTAAAAATAGCTCTTACGATTTTGTAATAGCCGATCTTAAAATGGCCGATATTGACGGACTTGAAGTTTTAAAAAGGCTAAAGGAGATTAACAGGGAAGTTGTAGTAATGATAATTACTGCTTACGGAAACATAGAAACCGCCGTTGAAGCCATGAAATACGGAGCTTTTGATTTTGTTACCAAACCCTTTTCCCCGGATCTACTAAGATTAAAAGTGGAAAAGGCACTGGAAGTCTTGAACATATCTTCAGAAAATACAAAGCTAATCGGTGAAAACCGATATTTAAGAGAAAAAGATAAAGAAAATTTTTCAGCAGACAGAATTATAGGTAAATCCAGGGCGTTAACAAGCGTTCTTGATCAGATCAAGAAGGTGTCTTCAACAGATTCCTCGGTTCTGATAATGGGTGAAAGCGGTACCGGCAAAGAACTCATAGCAAGAGCCGTGCATGATCTCTCCCGAAGGAAAGACCGCCCCTTCATAAAGGTTGATTGTTCCGCATTGGCCGAAGGAGTTTTGGAAAGCGAACTTTTCGGGCATGAAAAAGGGTCTTTCACCGGGGCGTTTTATAAGAAGATAGGGAGGTTTGAACTTGCCGACGGCGGAACCCTCTTCATAGATGAAATAGGCGAGATTTCACCCATGATTCAGCTTAAACTTTTGCGCATTTTACAGGAAAGAGAATTTGAACGTGTCGGCGGCACCAAAACTATCAAAGTTAACGTAAGAATTATCAGTGCTACTAACAAGGATTTGATGAAAGAAGTAGAGAACAGGAATTTCCGTGAGGATCTTTTCTATAGATTGCATATTATCCCCATCTATTTACCCCCGTTAAGAGAAAGAGTTGAGGACATTGAAGGTTTGTCTCATTATTTCCTTGATAAACTGTCCAGAAAAACCGGCAAGAAAATATGCAAAATAGAGGATAGCGTTTTGAGTATGCTTAAAAACCATTCCTGGCCGGGTAATATCAGAGAACTGGAAAATGTAATCGAACAGGCCCATGTTTTTTGTGACTGTGATACCTTAACCGAAAAATCCATACCGATGACTGTCCTAAAACCTCCGGTAAACGGCAAATTCCCGGTGCAAAAAAGCGATATGCCACTTGATCAATATCTTGAAATGATTGAAAAAAATCTAATAGAAGCCACTTTGAAGAAAAATCACGGGATTAAGACTAAAACCGCTAAAAAGCTTGGAATTAAAACAAGCTCGTTATATTATAAATTAGAGAAGTATGGCCTTGATAAAACGGATACTTATTAAATCATGATGTTTTTAAGATTAATCTTAATCGTAATTCTTATTTCACCTACTATCGGTGAAGTCTATGCAGACTCATATCAACAGAACATCAAAATCTTGTCTGCCAAAACAAAAAA
This sequence comes from uncultured Oligoflexia bacterium, assembly GCA_964470285.1. GTDB lineage: Bacteria > Bdellovibrionota_G > CAYYBZ01 > CAYYBZ01 > CAYYBZ01 > CAYYBZ01. The sequence continues at coordinate 1,711 of CAYYBZ010000262.1, read as the reverse complement.
TCTTGAAAACGAATTGAGCGAGTTAAACCTTAAACTGGATTCCATCCTATCAAGGGTTTATTCCTACAGAGAACAGCAGGAAAAGGAATACAGCATATTCAGAGAATTCGGTCTTAGAAGTCTTTTAAAAAAGGCTCAAAGCCTTACAAACCTTATATCGAACCTGGATCGTAAAAAAAATCTCGTACAGAAAAAGCTTCAAAGAGAAAGGGAAACTCTTTACGTTGTATACAACAAAAAAATAGACAGGCTTTTAGCCCAATTGAAGCTTAATACACAGGACAAACCTGTGCTACTAAACGAACTTAAACGGGTAATGACTGCAAGATCACTACTTTCTCCCTACATATCGGCCACTTACAGATCTGAGGTTGATTCAATCTATATTGATGCCTCTGATTCTGCTCAGGACATAATTGAAAAGGCAAGAATCTTAGACGATTATAAGCAAAGATTAAACCGTGAACTGACTGTTGTTGAAGAAAAGCTTGAAACACTTAAAAAACACTCATACGCCTTAAATGAAATCTCGCATCTTATCGAAGAGGAAAGTTTTTTTACTGAAACAGGTTTTTTAAAGGCCGTTAAAAGAAAAAACGAAACGGAAGAACTTAAAACCACTGTAGAAGAAACCAAAACCGGCAAAAACACGGAATTGAAAGAAGACGTAAAAGAAAAAGAAGAAAACACAGAAAACATGACGCAACAAGATCCTGCAGATCCTTTACCAGGTACAGCTTCTCAAAATTCTTCACAAACCGGGGACACTTCGGCTCAAAACGAAACACAAACTTCCCCGGCTCAACCCAACGATCCTTCTTCATCTTCATCCACCGATTCAGAAACCCAAACTGAAAATTCAGGCGACAAGAGTATATTTTCACTTTTTTCTCGTCAGGACACCAAATCAGATACGATTCAGACGGAAACTCCCGATAAAAGCTCCCTGGATTCTTCCCCACCCACTTCAACCGAAAACTCCGATGACAAAAACAACAGACTTTATAATGAAAATGAAATTTCAACCAGGGAACATATAAAAATCTCTGAAAGACCGGTCAGCCCGGAATCAGAGGTTGAGACCCTGGAACGGGAAAGAGAAAACCTTAAAAAACTAATTTTAGAAGTGCAAAAAAGACGTAACAGCCTGGCACTTGAAGCCGATAAGATCCGATTAATGAAGATGAAGTAGAACCAGAAACTTGCCGATGACACGTAAAAAACAATCCTTCTTAATACTTTTGGCATTTTTTTTATTAACTACAGATATCCTCGCATCGACATTTAAATTTAAAAACGTTATACAGGGCGGTTTTGAATATGACTCAAATATATTTAAAACATATAACACATCGGTTTCCGACGGTGTTTTCAGAGCACTTTACAAATCTGATCAGAATCTCAAATGGTCATCCGGTTATGCCAATTTCATTTACAGATTGGGCGGAAAGAAGAATTTTTTAAATCCCGAACAGGATACCATTATCACTTCTTTTGGGGTTGACTTTAATAAAAAACTTTCCGATAAATTTTTTATAAAAACAAATCCGCGAATCAAATATCAGGTTGAAAACAGCGATCTTGACCAAAACAACTTCGACATTAACGAAGATTTTCTGCTTTTCCAGCAGGATATAAGCCTCAAATTCTCGCCGGGAAAGGATCTTTTTTTCACCCCTGTTGCCGAATTTACCCTTTTCAATTTCAGCTC
>CAYYBZ010000261.1:0-3777 GCA_964470285.1 uncultured Oligoflexia bacterium | reverse complement strand
CAGCCGATTCACATCCATCTGGATGTGCCGTGGGACCGTATGTAAGAATGTTTTCTATAAGGTTTAAATAAACATCGTAATAATAGCACCCTCCTTTAGGAACGTATTTATGCCAGAACCTATATTCTACAACTACCGCTTTTGAGCCGGCCATAACTTTAATCTCATCGTATTCCGACGGGCTGAAGCCTTTTATACCGGAATTTTTAAATATCTCAGTCAGTCTCTTATTTGCCGTTTGAACTATTTCTTTTTTACCTGAATCAACAAGTTTCTTAACTTTCATTGCGATTGCGCTTTCATCATTTTGTTTTGATTTAATATTTTTTACGCAGGCCGCAAGAAAAAGAATTATCAACAAAACTACAGCTAATTTTCCATTTATTCTAATCATCAAAACAGACTTAATCTCTTAATTTAACCCTTTGTATCGTCACCGGGGCGGTTTCCTGTTTCTTCTTCCCATGACTCACTTCCCTTCTGAGATTTATAGCCCGGTGGTTTAGGCTCCAGGTACTCATTCATGAAAATCTGAGCCTCTGAAACAACATCTTTTGTTTTTCCTGCAACATCTATATTTACACCGATATCAATCCCCAGTTTATGTGCCAGATCATAGGTTTTTCCGCTTATTTTTGCGTAAGTCACTCTTCTAAAAACTTCCTTAACGAAGGCTCCGTATTCATTTAATCTGAAATTTCTGTGTCTTTGAAAAAATGATGCCATATTTTCGTTTACAACTATAAGCGAATATCGTCTGAATAGTTTGCCGAATTTTTTTAAAGGGTAAAATCTGATTTCATTTTGTTTGAGTTCTATAGACATTCCTGCAAAGTCTGCAACCTTTCTTGAATGAAAGGGTGTACCTAAAAAAGTTTTTTCAAGGTAGATTCCGGAGTGATCAAGGTATATTGTGGGTATCTGATAATTAATCAGAACGAAAACCCACCAAAGACCGTAAACAAAAAGAACAGCTAGGGGAAGAACGTTAAAATCTTTCCCTAAAGTTATTTGTCCCTTTATCGCAAACAGCGCGAATATAGCAAACCAGGAAATCACACCTATGATATTAATAATTGACGCTTTATTTACAGGATAGAATTTCATAATAACCCTTAAAACCTGATTTTATGTAATTTTAACGAGTTAAGAAAGGGAAAATTCTTAATGGTGAAAACCTTAAAAAAAGGAAGAATCTAAGGAAACCGCTTGCCCGGAAGTTAATGACCTGTCCCCCAAAGGCCCCCGAAATGATGCGGGGAATTCAAAACATTAACGTTAACATCCATATTAACGTTAACATAAAAGCGCCGACCCTTTAGAGTCGGCGCTTTTCATCGGGGCGGCGGGATTCGAACTCGCGACCTCTTGCACCCCATGCAAGCGCGCTAGACCAGGCTGCGCTACGCCCCGTTATCAAAAACCTCCGGCTTGTCTGAAAACAAAATCGAAAGTTTTTCCAGTAAGTGTGAAAGAACCGTGGGATTTAATAGCAAGTTTTTGAAAAAATCTCAATAATTATTAATTTATTTATCAAAAACCCTTAAATTAGTTAGAATTTTAGTACCTTGAAATATGTCAGACCTCAAATAATCGATTTTCTTATATTCACTGCGTAACAAAATCAGGAGAACTTTGTAATACAGGCAGCCGCCCTATGAGTTGCGGCGGCGGAAACTTCCCCGGTCTGCCTGAAAGTTGTAACTGTAGCTCTACGGCCTAGTTTTGCTGTAACACCGACAATTTTCCTACGGTTGGTCTAGCCTGCCTTTCGGGTTACTTACCAGACCAGTAAATTTATTTCGATTCAGCCGGCTTTGTTCTTTTAATCCATCTGTTATAGAACCACAGAAGAACAGCCGTTGTAAAAGCCAATCCGGCAAAAAGTGCCCACATCTGATTGGGTTTGTTTACCCCTTCCGGACCGAAATGCTGATAGGCAACTCCGGATAAAAGACCCCCGAATAAATTTCCGATGGCAATACACCAGAAGTAATATCCCATATACATTCCGATTTTTTCAGGAGGTGCAATTCTTCCTACATATTCCTGAGATTTGGGGCTTGCAAGCATTTCTCCCACTGAAAATACCAGGATTGCAAAAACTACTATCCACCCTGTGGCGCCTATTGTATAAATAAAGAAACTGCCTACCGTAATCATTACTCCGGCGATAATAGTTGTAAACGGTTTCCATTTTCTTGCGAAATATGAAATGAATATTTGCAGGCAGATTATTCCAAAAGCGTTAAGATTAATAAGATATTCAGGCTTTATCTGACCGTCTTTTAGAATTGCCCTTCCCCAGCCTGAAGCTTCGGCACCTTCCAGACCGAATGACCTTATCAGGTCCGAAGTGTTTACGTAGTCCCGGATATATTCAGGTAAGGTAATAAAAATTTGATTAAAGGATACCCAGAAACCTGAAAGCAGCAGCAGATAAAGCAAGTACTTTGTTTCTCCGACTTTCATAGGTTGCAAGAGCCATATTTTGCTTTGACCGCCTGTTTCTTTGAAAAAGGTTCTGGCAAGAAAATCCCAGACAAAATTGAATGCGATCCATATACCAGTGTAGACTGCTACCTGTGAGAAATCCCACCATTTTGAACCGAGCACCAGGGCAACCATTATTCCGGCTATCATTAAAAAGAATCTGGCATTTCCGACTACCTTCATCATTCCGTCAAGAACGTCCTTTAATGTTTTTCCCTTTTGGGCCTCTTCATCCCTGGGAGGTTCTTTGTAAAACAAAAGACATATAAAGAAATTACATGCAATCCATATGGCCGAAGCGTAAAAAACATATTTCCAGTCCCAGCCTCTTACTATACCGGCGGCTATAGGTCCCAGGAATCCGCCGATATTTACCATCATATAGAAGATACCAAAGCCTAAGGTACCCGTTCTTTCATCCGTCAACTTGGCTATTGTTCCTACAACAACCGGCTTAAACATTCCGTGACCGATTGCTATAAAGAAATAAACCGTAAAAAATCCCCAGAATGAGGTAGGCATACTCAGGAAAATGTACATCGGCGACATTAGCATGAAAGATGCTAAAAACATTTTCTTATAACCGTATTTATCTGCCAGAGCGCCGAAAACAGCCGGGAAAAGATACAGAAAGAAGGTTATAAGACCCTGAATAATTCCTCTTTCCTCAGAGCTAAAACCAAGTCCGCCTTCTGCAACTTTACCTGTAAGATACAAACTCGAAACAGCGTAGAACCCGTACCATCCCATTCTTTCAAATATCTCAATAGTGTTTGCTATCCAGAATGAACCGGGAAAGGATCTGACAATTGATTTGTTTTGAGCACCTTCAGCCATAACATCCTCCAATCAAGGATTAAATTATAGAAAAGCCTCTATTAGCACATAATTTGCCAGAATCAAAAGAAAATTTATATCAGGGAAGCCATAGCGGTTAAGGGATTAAGCTTTAAGTGCTTCATCCAGAGAAATAAATTTCCCGCCCTCTTCTTTTATCTCATTTATGGCGTTATCTCCGTCACCCCTGTTTAGATCTATGGATTTTACGGTATCGCCGATAATGCTGACATCAAGTCCTTCCTCAAGGGCATTTAGCGCTGTTAATCTTACACAGTATTCCGTTGCTAAACCGGCTATAAATAACTCGGTTATCTCCAAATCCAGCAGTTTTTGTTTAAGCGGGGTTCCTTCGAAAGCGGAATATGCCTCTTTGTTAGGAAAAATAGCCTTTGAAATGATTACTGCTTTCTTGGGAACATATAAATCGTCATGCCATTTGGCTCC
>CAYYBZ010000260.1:0-3785 GCA_964470285.1 uncultured Oligoflexia bacterium | reverse complement strand
GTTAAAGCGTATCCGATGAAAAAAAAGCACAGAGCAACTTTTGAATATGTGATGATTGACGGCATAAACGATCATGCTGATCATGCAATAGAACTTGCAGAAAGATTAAAGAAAATACCCTCAAAAGTTAACTTGATTCCCTTTAACCCTTTTAAGGGGACCAAATTCAGAGTTCCTCAAAAACAATCTCTTGATGAGTTCAAATCTGTTCTTGAAAAGCGCGGTATTATCGCAACTGTAAGAAAGAGTAAAGGTTCGGATATTTGCGCAGCCTGCGGTCAACTGGTCGGTAGCGCTAAAAGAAGAACTTAACTTGACGGTTAAGCTCATAGTTATTATTATCGGCAGGTTTTTAACGTGGAGGTATTCATGAAAAAGGGAAAAATTGGAGTTATAGGCGGTTCCGGTCTTTACGATATTGAAGGCCTTACCGATATAAAGGAAGAGAAGATATCGACGCCGTTTGGAGAAACTTCGGATCTTTTAATTTCGGGAATTTTAAACGACAGAGAAATCGTATTCATGCCAAGGCATGCAAGGGGTCACAGGTTCCTCCCTACCGAGGTAAACTACAAGGCTAATATTTACGCGATGAAGAAAGTCGGAGTTGAAGCAATAATATCGGTAAGCGCAGTAGGAAGCATGAAAGAGGAAATTGCTCCTGGTCATCTGGTTATTCCAGATCAGTTTTTTGATCATACAAAACTCAGATCCAGCACTTTTTTCGGTAACGGTATTGTAGGGCATGTTAGTCTGGCAGATCCGGTATGCTCCGATCTGGCCTCCCTGCTTTCGGAAACCGGTAAAAAACTGGGTTATACGGTACATAAAGCCGGCACATATATTTGCATGGAAGGGCCTCAGTTTTCAACAAGAGGGGAATCCAAAATTTACAGGCAATGGGGTGTAAGCATAATAGGGATGACAAATATTTCTGAGGTTAAACTGGCAAGAGAAGCGGAGATGTGCTACGCCACCCTGGCTCTTTCAACGGATTATGACTGCTGGCATGAATCTGAGGAGGACGTTAACGCTGAAATGGTCGTTGAAGTCATAAACAAAAACGTCAAAGCGGCAAAAAATATTATCAAAGATATAGTGGCCAAAATTCCCGAGAATTTTACATGCGCATGTAAAAGCGCACTTAAATATGCCATTGTAACCGATCCAAAGATGATTCCGGATAAAACCAAGAAAGACTTAGAGCCGATTATAGGTAAATATATCAAGTAAACAGATGCGGTTTTTCCAGTGATTTCTCATGTTCGTCACATTCAGTCCGTTTAGCATTTGGTGTCAAAGTTCATGTGAGGGAAATTATTATTAAAATTAGATATTGTAATGTAATGTAAAGCATATCGAATTAATTGACACTAAAATTCCTCTCTGATAGATTTATTTCATATCTATACGTATGTTTGTAGTAGAAAAAAATCTAAGTTATATCGATTATTCTGATAAAAAGCTCTTAAGTATACTTAAGTCTTCAAATCAGCCTCTTATTGCCGCAGCGGACCGTCCGGCAGAGCCCACCGAGTCATATATCTGCTCATTTCAGAATAAAGATAAAAAAATAGAAACCTACATAATGCTACTTCTTATAAAAAGCCGTATAAGGGTTTTCTATGGAAATGAAAAAGGCGAGTTTTTACCGGATGAATTTAATGAGGTTGAGGCGGATGCACTGGAATTTATGGAAAGCATGGGTTTTACGATGGATAACATAGGCTTCCAGAAACTTAAGGAAGATGAAAGACAGAAACTTTTTAATGATCTTCCCATTTTCATTTCACCTGAGAATCTTGAAAAGCCCGATTCGGATGCTGAAGAAGCCGATTATATAAGTGCATCAGACCTCTCAGAAGGTTTAGAAGAGGTACTAAGTTCCGAGGATTTGGAAGATATTGAGGAACCTGCTATAGGAGATAAGAAACCTGACCTTCTCGATGATGATGTTTTTGACAAACTTGACCAAGCAGTTGCTAATCTTGGTGAGCAGCCTGACAGCACAAAAGCTGATCAGCCTGAGGAAAATATCCACCAAACCGAGTTCGATGTTAAAACCGACATGGAAGCAAAAGAAGTTCCTCAACCGAAAACACCTCAGACTATGGCTGCTACTGCAGGTATCGGTGAAAACGATTTAAGCAAAATAGCAAGAATAATTTCATCTTTTTAAATGAGGAGAGATTTATATGAACGGGTATCACATTAATTCAATAAGAAACTTATTAATTCTTTTTCTTTTTGTTTTGTTTGCGTTTTCGTGTGCGGGACAGAGCCAAAAGAGTGTTCAAAAATCGATGGTTCTTTATAAAATGGCTATCGATCTGGATATGAAAGGTGAAACAACTCAGGCGTTAAGCCAGGCTTTAAAAGCGGAAAAACTTAATCCCAAAGATCCTGATATTCAAAATCTTCTGGGATTGATGTTTATGCGAAAACAGATGTATGACAGGGCAGAGAAGCACTTCCAAAACGCGCTATCCATTGATAAGGAATTTTCTGAAGCAAGAACAAATCTGTCTTTTCTCTATATTGAGAAAAACATGTTCGATAAGGCAATTGAAGAAGGGCTCAAAGCCGTAGAGAACATTACTTATACAAGCCCCGAAAGAGCATATAACAATGTGGGCTTTGCATATTATAAAAAAGGCGACATAACATCTGCCAAAGAATATTACAACAAATCACTTTTGCATAACGGGCAGTTTTATCTGGCACACAGAAACATGGGTGTTTTGGAATTTGAAGCGGGGAACTACAAAAGAGCAAGACAATCATTTGAATCTTCAATAAAAGGATGCAGGCAGTGTGCTTTTCTTTATTATGATCTTGGAAAGGCACAGCTTAAACTTAACGACAGAACAGGGGCCATGAATTCCTTTGAAAAGTGTGTTGAAAAAGCCCAGAATGAAGATTTCAGAAACAAATGCGAAAAGAAAATCGCAATACTTAAATAGTATCTAAAACTGTCTTAAAAGGAGGGGAATCTTGAATAGTTTCGGAGAATATATAAAAAATCAAAGAGAATTAAGACAGATATCGATTGAGGAAGTCTCCGGATTTACAAAAGTTTCTTTTAAATATCTTAATGCATTAGAAAATGACAGGCAGGAGCTTTTGCCCTCAAAGCCTTTTGTTCTCGGGTTTTTAAGAGTATATTCAAAATATATGGGTCTTGATGAGGATTCCGTAATCACAAGGTATATCGATTACAACAAGGGAAAATACGGCGATGAAGAAAACTCTCAAACAGGTAAAAAACGAAGTAAGAGTTTTAAGATTCTGTCGTCTGCACTTTTTGTTTTGATTATTTCGGTTATTATGCTGGCAGTGTTATAAAACACACTTTTTTGATTTGTCCTCAAACTCCGAGCCTGTATAGTCTTTTTATGACAGAGGTTTATGATTTCCCCAGATAAATTTGAATCCCGAGCGGTATTACTAAAGAAGATAGAGTACGGTGAAGCCGACAGCATCATTACTTTTTTCACAGAAAGTAAGGGGAAAATAATAGCTTTTGCAAGACATGCCAAAAGAAGCAAAAAAAGATTTTCTTCTTCCCTGGATTCATTCGCATACTTAAACGCCCAGTTCAGTGTCTCAAAAAAGAAGAATTCTTTCCACATTCTTGAGTCGGTTTCAACCTATAAAATTCTGGAAAACTTAAGAAAAAGTCTTGAAAAAATCTCACTGGCATCGCTTATGTGTGAGCTTTACTTCGAGATGACACCCGAAGATGAAGCCAATCCCGAGCTTTTTCATTTTCTTTGTAATTATCT
>CAYYBZ010000259.1:0-3789 GCA_964470285.1 uncultured Oligoflexia bacterium | reverse complement strand
ATTGCAGGGCCTTCAAAGGCGACCGGCCAGGATCTGGAAGGGTATACGTATTAGGAGACATAACTTTGTCATTAGAAGAAAAAGAAAATAGCGATTTATTCGAGACTGAAGAAAGAGACGAAAAGTACCGACAGGACTCGGTAATAATGGGAGCAGAGATAAGGGGCTGGTGGGTTACAAAAATCATGAAACCCATAGAGGATTTCTGTATTCGAATTAATATTCATCCCAATACAATTACTTCCATAGGTTTCATATTCAATATATTCGTCGGTTTTCTGTACGCTACAGGGCATTTTCTTATAGGAGGATGGATTTTAATATTTGCAGCAAGCTTCGATTTCTTAGACGGGAGAATAGCAAGAATTACCGGCAAGGTCTCCAACACCGGCGGATATCTCGACTCTATACTTGACAGATACATCGACATTATACTTTTTGCAGGATTGGCAACTTATTACAGAAATTCTTTTGTATTCTATTTTTGTCTCGGAGCCATTCTTGGAACATTTATGGTCAGTTATACAAAATCGAAAGCTGAGAGTATGGGGATCAAGTGCGACGTAGGTTTGATGCAAAGACCGGAGAGAATCCTTGTTTTAGGCTTAGGTTCTATCTTCAGCTCAATTTTTCAGATAGCGCTTATGCCTTTTTCAAAACCGCCTTTTGCGCCGCCTCAGTATCTACTTATATTCATTATTATTTTGATGGCGGTTTTAACTAATCTGACGGCGCTGCACAGAATACATTACACATGGGAGAAATTAAGAGATGAAGATTAAAGATCATAATACAATGAGTGCCTTCATTTTATCCGTTTTTATCGTCACTTTTACGCTTTTCGTTATTTCCGAAAAAGCTTTTTGCCATTATAAAAATGAAGAGAAATCAAAGACTGCGGTTGAACAGATTAAGGTTTCGGGTACCACTACCCCGACAAATGTCATTAAAAAATACGAAGGAGAGGTAAAGGAAGTTGTCAAAAAATACAAGGATAAAAACGGACCGGACAGTGTTAAGAAGAAGGATTCTGAAATACTTGAAAAAGTAAGGATGTTCTTCGATATTCCCAGGCTTGCGCAGCTTTCCCTGGGCGAACACTGGAAGAAAATCACCCTAAAGGATCGCAGGGAATATATGAATCTATTCAGACAACTTATAGAAAGATCCTATGTTTCACAGGCTGATCAGCTTATAGGTAATTATAAGGTGGTTTATGAGGACGAAAATGTAAAAGGTGCCGAGGCGACCGTTACTTCGAGGGTTATAAAGGACGATGCCGACGTTGACATCAAGTACGAGATGCACAAAAACTCTTCGGGATGGATGATTTATAACGTAATAGCAGACTCCACAAATCTTGTTAAGATATATCAAACTTCTTACAACAAAATTATAGGTAAATACGGCTTTAAGGATTTATTGAACAGAATGAGAAACAAGCTTGTAGAAAATAAGGGTTAATTGTCTGTCACTATTTTGACCGTTTTGTTTTCGTGGAAGATTGCTATTATCATCAGAATAATTACACATGAAGTAATATCAATTCCTAAATCTCCCAAATCAAAAGATCTGTCCGGATATGTGGCCTGGGCAATTTCTTCGATAAAGCCAAAGAAAATAACCGCCGTAAAAGTGATTAAATAGGTCAGCTTGGATCTTAAATCTATCTGAACCGCCTTAAAAACCAGAATTGTCAATATTTCGTATTGAAGAAAATGAATTTTTTGCGTGGCTTCCCGCAAACTCAGAAAGTATGCAAGACTTACGGCAAGAAGCAATAAAAGGGTTGTAAGTTTTTTTATGCCGAGTTTAGTTACTTTACCTTTAACGGATAAAACGGCGGTTACAAGTATTAAAACATAGAGTAAAGGGAATATGATGCCGAGAAGCCCCGTTCTTTTAAGATCGTCGAGAATCTGTATCCCGCTTGAAAATGAAATGTAATCAAGTACAAGAAATGAAACAATCAGGAAATAAAGAAAAATTCGTTTTATCAGGGCTTCTTTCAATTGAGCTCCCGGAATTGATTGCCGTCGATAATTAACACGGAAAGATCATGATCAAGATTTCTTTCTTGATCAAATCCGGCCTGTCCCGAAATAAGATTTATTCCTGAGGCGCCTGAAAGAGAGTTTCTCAGAGATTCGGAAGTGGTCGCCCCGGAAATTTTAAGAATTTTAAGCATGGCGGAAAAAGCTTCATATGAATGTGTAGATATTATTTCCGGGTCTTCTCCGAAAGTGTTTAAAAAGGATTCCGTAAACGATTTAACCTCGGGTTTTAGCGAATCCTTGAAAAATGCATCCGTAAATATTGCACCCTGTATGTATTTGCCGGTGTTTCCTCTGAAGATGTTTTGTGAATTCCATAAATTTCCTCCGATTAATTGCAGAGCTTTTACGTCATGATAGGCGAGAGAAGGAGCTATTTGCATTATTTTTTCATAATTGTCCGGAATAACAAGTGCTTCGAAGTCTATAACAGGAGGTAGTTCGGCGGGTTCGTAACATTTTTTTAAAATACCTTCCGGATGTTTTTCATTCTTAACAAGGATATGTTCCTTGCCGTAACAAATCTCATCTTTCCTGTAGCGGTAGCTGTGTAGACCGAAAAGTCTTTTAATGGGTTTGGAAAAATCATTCATCATGGGATCATATGACTGATGGCCCATGACTGATACCCCATTGTACTTGTCCAGTTCATCCCAGAAGGCGTCGACAAAAGCAGTTCCGTAGTTATGTCTGGGGAACAGGAATGCGAATCTTTTAATACCGAGTTTTTCAACGGCAAACTTTGCAAGGATTTTTGCCTGCTGCGATTTAGTGATGAAGTTTCTAAAAACGTAATTGCCGATTTGGGTTATGTTTTCGCTCTGATTTAAAAGTAAAACGGGAACCTCATATTCTTCAGCCCTCAAAGCAATTACTTCCGACGTGCTTGTAAGCATGGGGCCGATTACACCTATGACCCTGTGATTAAAAACCAGATCATCAAACATTTTTAAGGCTGTTTCAGGATCACCTTTAGTGTCCTTTACTATTATTCTAAAACCGTCAAACTCTGACGCTGACGGACTGTAAAGGCCGGATGCAAGCCAGGCACCCTTGAGCACTATTTCCCCTATGGCTGAATGTCTACCCGTCAAAGGTATCAATAATCCTATGGTCTTTGAATCGGAATCTTTTTTTCTCTCAATCAGCCTTAAAAGATTTTCTGCATCAATATAGTATTCACTAACCGGAAAGTTATTCAAAAAGTATGTCAAATAGCTTTTTGCGTTTCTATATTCTCTAATGTGATATGCAATTTTACAAAGCTTCCAAAGCGCTAAATCACCCGGATATTGACCCTTTCTTCTTTTGGAGATTTCGTATAAAGCTCTGGGTTTTAATTTTGTTTCAATAAGGTCAAAGTTCTCAGCCTTTATCTCTTCAACTAAACTAAAATCAGCGGCAAGGTCATAAATTTTTGTGTTGCAGTAAATAAGTTCGTCCCAGCTTTCGGTGTTTACCAGTGCTTTTCTTAAGTTTGAGAGAATAATAAGCTTCTTTTTATCATCGAAGTCGTTAAGATCTATTGAGGCCAGAACCGCTTTTGCTTCTTTATTCATGTCGTTTTTTAAATAAAGCTTTCCCAGCTGATATTTGCTTTTGTTTGCAACATCACTCAACGGGAAGTTTTCAATTAGTCTCTCTAAAGTAGCAATTGTTCTTTTGGTGTCTTTTTGGCCTGAATATATTCTTGCCATTTGGTAAAGAACCATAGCGCTTAATTTATGCCTTGGAT
>CAYYBZ010000258.1:0-3825 GCA_964470285.1 uncultured Oligoflexia bacterium | reverse complement strand
AATCGCATTGCATTCAAGAAAAGATATTACCGTACTTGAAGCGGTTAAAAGCGCCGCTCAAAAGGCGTATAAAATGTCAGGTAAAAACCCCAATGAAATAGATGTAACCGAAGTTCATGACTGTTTTACCATAGCCGAAATAGCGGTTTCCGAGGCTCTCGGATACTTTGAAACAGGTCAGGGAGGCAAGGCTTTAGATAAGGGTGAAACCGAAATTACCGGTTCGAAACCGATCAATACCTCCGGAGGACTTAAATCAAAAGGACATCCTGTAGGAGCAACCGGAATAGCCCAGGCCATAGAAATAGTCGAACAGTTAAGAGGAACAGCGGGAAAAAGACAGGTTAAAAACGCCAAAGTAGGTCTTACGCAAAACATGGGCGGATCGGGCGGAAGCTCGGTAATTCATATTATGGAGGTGAGATAATGTTTTCTGCCAGATATGCAAGGGAAATCCCTGAAAGATACCGTTTCGAAGCTCTTAAATGTAAAAAATGTTCAAAGGTGGCCTTTCCAAGAAGAGTTAGATGCGACGAGTGCGGAAGTACAGAATTTGAGAAGACAAAACTTCCTGATTCCGGAAAGGTTGTAACTTATACAATTATAAGAGTTGCACCTAAAGAGTTTGTGGATGAGGCTCCATACGCAATCGGAATTGTCGAACTCGAAGATAAAACAAGGCTCACTGCTCAGATAGTAGATATTGATTTTGAAAAGCTCAAAATAGGGACGCCGGTTAAGCTCGAATTTAGAAGAATTCAGGAAGCCGGAGAAGCCGGAATTCTTTGTTACGGGTACAAAGCCGTACCGGCATAGTCATTTAAGACAACCAGGTTAATTTATTCCGAGGAATAACATGTTTCCCAGAATTGAAAGCAAAGTTGACACAAAGACAGACCAGTTCAAAAAGAACAAAGCTTACATTGAAAAAATTCTTTCCGAATTAAAGCAAAAAACCCAAGACATCAAAAAGGGCGGTCCTGAAAAGGCGGTTGCCAAACACAAGGAAAGGGGCAAACTCACTGCCAGGGAAAGGCTTGCCAAGCTATTCGATAAAAACACTCCGTTTCTAGAGCTTTCGGCTTTAGCCTCTTACGATATGTATGATAACGCCGCTCCCTCAGCCGGAATGGTAACCGGTATAGGTGTTGTAGCCGGAAGAGAGGTTTTAGTCATTGCAAACGACGCAACGGTGAAGGGCGGAACCTATTTCCCGATAACCATCAAAAAGCACATCCGAGCCCAGGAAGTAGCAATGCAAAATAATCTTCCCTGCATCTACCTTGTAGATTCAGGAGGAATATTTCTACCCCATCAGGCGGGAACCTTCCCCGACAAAGAGCATTTCGGAAGAATTTTTTATAATCAGGCGGTTATGTCCGCAATGAAAATCCCCCAAATTTCTGTGGTCATGGGTTCATGTACGGCCGGAGGGGCATACGTTCCGGCAATGAGCGATGAAACTGTAATAGTAAGAAAGCAGGGAACAATATTCATAGGCGGCCCCCCGTTAGTCAAAGCTGCAACCGGAGAAGATGTCAGTGCCGAAGATCTCGGAGGAGCCGACGTTCACTGCAGAATATCTGGAGTTTCGGATCATTACGCAAACAACGACGAACACGCTTTAAAGATTGCGAGAAATATAGTCGAATCACTTGAAAAACCTAAAAAGTTTCATCTTCATCAGGATACCCCCGAAAATCCTTTTTATGATCCTAACGAGCTGTACGGAGTAGTTCCTTGCGATGTTAGAAAGCCATACGACATAAGAGAGGTCATAGCAAGAATTGTAGACGGCTCACGCTTTCAGGAATTCAAGGCTCTTTATGCTCCTACAATAGTTACGGGATTCGCGAAAATTATGGGATATCCGGTGGGCATACTCGGCAATAACGGGGTTCTATTTTCGGAGAGCTCGCTTAAAGGCGCCCATTTTATAGAGCTGTGCTCACTGAGGAAAATTCCTTTAATATTTCTGCAAAACATCACCGGTTTTATAGTGGGCAAACAGTACGAACACGGAGGTATTGCAAGGGACGGGGCAAAACTTGTTCATGCAGTATCCAACGCCCAGGTTCCCAAGTTTACCGTTATAGTCGGAGGCTCCTACGGCGCCGGGAATTATGCCATGTGCGGACGCGGCTATAATCCACGTCTTCTATGGATGTGGCCGAACGCCAGAATCTCAGTTATGGGAGGTGAGCAGGCTGCAGATGTTTTGGTCCGGGTTAAAAAGGATCAGCTTGAGTCCAAAGGCCAGAAAATGACAAAAGAAGAGGAGCAAAAGCAAAGAGACCCCATACTTAAAAAATATGAGCATGAGGGCAGCCCTTATTACAGCACAGCAAGAATATGGGACGACGGCATACTAGATCCCCTGGACACCAGAAACGCTTTAGCTCTAGCGATATCAATGTCGTTAAACTCAGACATACCCGAACACAAATTCGGAATATTCAGGATGTAGAAAATGAAAAACCTAAAAACAATCAATTATCAGAAAAAAGGCAAACTTTTAATAATATCCCTTAACAGTCCGTACATGCATAATGCCTTTGACGAAGTCATGATCAAGGAACTTGCCACGGCTTTCAAAACCGCAAAAAAAGAAAAGGGCATCAGGGCAATTATTCTTACCGGAGCCGGAAAATCATTTTGCGCGGGCGCCAATATAAACTGGCTGAGAAAAGTCAGGAATTATTCTCTTAAAGAGAATCTTAAGGATTCACTGCAGCTTTCAAACCTGTTTTATGAAATATATACCCATCCGTTGCCGGTTATAGGAAGAATTAACGGCGCCGCGATAGGCGGTGGCTGCGGTCTTGTAGCCGTATGCGACATATCAATTGCCTCCGATAAGGCGTTCTTCTCTCTTTCCGAACTCAAGCTGGGCGTTATTCCCGCTGTCATTTCACCCTACATTATTAAGCGGCTCGGAGAGGGAAGAACCAGGGAACTGTTTCTTACATCGGACAGAATAAAACCGCCTAAAGCCCTTGAATACGGACTTATTAATTTTGTTGTTCCCGACTCAAAGCTTGATGAAAAGGTTAACGAAATTTTCTCTTCGATAGTAAGAAACGGACCCAACGCCGTTTTAGAAACCAAAAAGCTTTTTGTTGATTTAGAAAGATTAAAATTAAAGGACGTTTCGGATCATACGGCTAAGCTGATCGCAAAACTCAGAAAAAGCGAGGAAGGACAGGAGGGAACTTCGGCATTTCTTGAAAAAAGAGATCCGAAATGGACTAAGTAAAAGATGAAAAAAACATTTAAAAAAGTCCTCGTGGCAAATAGAGGCGAAATTGCTGTGCGCATTTTCAGGGCGCTTCGGGAAATGTCCATCGAGTCCGTGGCAATATACTCTGAAATCGACAGTGATTCATTTCACATTAAATTTGCCGATGAAGCCTACCTGCTTGGTGAAGCCGAAGCCGCAAAGAGTTATCTCAATATCGAAAAAATAATCAATATTGCAAAACAATCAAAAAGTGACGCCATTCATCCCGGCTACGGATTTCTGGCGGAAAACCACGCCTTTGCCAAGAGATGTCTTGATGAAAAGATAACATTTATCGGACCTTCTGCCGAATCAATCAAACTTCTCGGTAACAAAATTGAATCGAGAAGAGTAATGGGCGAAAGCGGAATACCCCTGATTCCGGGGATAAGCTCCAAGCTTGATTCTAAAAAACTTGCACTGGAAGCCAGAAAAATCGGGCTTCCAGTTTTAGTTAAGGCGGCTGCAGGCGGCGGCGGGAAGGGTATGAGAATAGCCAGGGAAGAAAAAAACCTGAATGACGCGCTTGAAGGAGCGAAGAGAGA
>CAYYBZ010000257.1:0-3834 GCA_964470285.1 uncultured Oligoflexia bacterium | reverse complement strand
CATGACCTTTTATTTTTGGCAACTGTTCAGGTCTGTCTTTGCTAGTTCATATAATTCCTTCCATTTCATTTGATATTGAGTTTTAAAAAGATATTTAAGAACTCATGAAGTGCTGTTTTTCTGAGCCTCGTGGGTTCCCGGCTCATGAAAAACAGCACTTCATGAGTTCTGTGAAAGTTATTTTAAACCCGCAATAATAGCCAAAACAATCGAATGCAGCTTAGAGGGAGCATCATCCACTCTTGAATTAATTAAAACCGGTGCCGTTGCTCCCATGATTACATGACCCAACTTTGCCTTTGAATAAAACACCATGGATTTAGCAAAGATATTACCTGCTTCGATATTGGGCATGACAAAGATGTCTACGTCTTCAGAGACCTGGGATTTAAGCCCTTTCATTTCCGCACACCATTTTGAAACGGCATTATCCAAAGCTAAAGGGCCTTCGACAATGCAGCCTTTTATCTTTCCTTCTTTGTTCATCTTGGCAAGCTCCGCTGCGTCGACCGTCGATTGAAGTTTGGGAGATACTTTTTCAACTGCCGATAAAAGCGCAACCTTAGGCTTTTCACATCCAAGCCGGTGATAAACCTCTACGGCATTTTCTATAAGCTGTCTTTTCTGATCGAGATTCGGCAAAGGCGTGATTCCGCCATCGGTTATACCGACAAGTTTTTTCATGACAATGTCTTCGTAAATAAAAACATCTGAAAGAAGCCTTTCGGTTCTAAGACCTGTTTCCGGATTTAAAACGGCTTTTAAAAGCGAAGCCGTAGGCAGACTTCCCTTGAGAACAATATTTGCCTTATTTTCTCGGCAAAGCAGGCAGGCTTTTTTGGCCGCTTCATCATGATCGTCAATTTCGATAATTTCATGATCGGAAAGGTTGTCGTTTGAAATTTCTTTTGCCTTGGCAATCATCCGCTCTTTATTGCCGATTAAAAGGGAATTTATGATTCCCATTTTTCTGGCTTCTATTACTGCAGAAAGAGAAGATTCATCTTCGGCTATAGGAACAACTACAGTTGCCTTGTTAAAGGATTTTGCCTTTTCAATAACTTCATTGAAAGTTTTAAGCATTTTTTTCTCCTTTATTAAACCAGTGATGAGTTATGTGTTATGTGTAAATCACAAAGATTTAGTTTTCTGAGAAGGTTTTGCTTTTCCCTTTTCCGTGAATTTCTGGCCTTCTTTAAATGCTTTCATGTTGACTTCCAGGAATTTTGCAGGGACTCTCTTTCTAATTGCCTGTTCCCATACATCTTTGGGGAAATCTAAAAGGTTGGAAAGGGCTCCAAGCATAACTACGTTGACGCAGTTTTTATTTCCGACCTTTATTGCAACGTCTATTGCATTAAACATGTTTACATCATCGGTTTTGTCTTTCATTAAATCGACCGGGTTTTCAGGATAAGGGGTTCCTCCTAAAAAAACCGTTAAAGGAATTATTTTTTGAGAGTTTGTAAGTATAGTTCCGTTCTTCTTCAAAAGATCTAAATGTCTAACAGCCTCAATCTGCTCAAAAGAGACTATTACATCCGCTGTTCCAATTTTTATCAGGGGAGAAAAGACCTTTTTTGCAATTCTTACGTGGCTTATAACGGAGCCGCCTCTTTGGGCCATTCCGTGAACTTCGGATTTTTTAACGTCAAGGCCTGCGTCCATTGCAACCTGTGATATAACTTCGCTTGCCAGCAGAATTCCCTGGCCGCCTACTCCGCAGAAAATTATGTTGTATTCGTTTTTCATTTTCTATCCTTCCTTATTTTAAATAGGCTTCGTCCTTTACAATAGCGTTAGACGGGCAAACCTGGGCGCAAAACTCACATCCAACGCAAAGAATAGAGTTAATCCTTGCCTTTTCTCCTTCCTTTTCTATTGAAGGGCAAGCAACGGCAAAACATATTCCGCACTCCTTACACTCTTGCGCAATTACTTTCATCGGAGATTTTGCCAGTTTTCTGTTATGAATAATGCATTCGTATTTTGTAATGATTACCGAAGGCCCTTCAAATGCCATTTCTTCTTTGACGGCCTCCATGCATTCCTTAAAATCAAGAGGATTGACCATCCGGACATTTTTGATGCCTATGGATTTGCATAGTGCGGGGATATCAAGCCTTGGAGCGTCATTTCCTTTGATAGTTTTTCCAGTACCCGGATGCTCCTGATGACCGGTCATAGCCGTTGTGGAATTATCAAGAATTATTGTTGTCGAGTTTTTGTGATTATAAACGGCGTTTATAAGACCGGTTATACCCGAGTGAACAAATGTTGAGTCACCGATCACCGCAACAACCTTTTGTTTTTTATCCTCGGGTAAAACCTTTCCCATACCGAGGGCGCCTCCTATTGATGCGCCCATGCAAATGCATGAGTCCATAGTGCCCAGAGGCGGCAGTGCACCCAGAGTATAACAACCTATATCTCCCATGACCGTTGCGCGATTTCTTTTAAGTGCATAAAAAATTCCCCTGTGAGGACATCCCGGACATAAAACGGGAGGTCTTAGTGGAATTTCTCTTACTTTTGCCTCGGGGACCTTATCACCTTTGGCTTTTGCTATGGTTTCAACGGAGAGTTCACCGATATTGGGGATTTTATCTTTCCCGGTTACCTTAATGCCCATGACTTTAAGTTGTTCTTCTAAAAATGGATCAAGCTCTTCTATAATCATGAGCTTTTTGACTTTTTTGGCGAAAGCCTTGATTTTCTTTTCGGGAAGAGGATAGCTCATTCCAAGTTTGAGAAATGAAGCTTTGGGATAAACCTCTTTTGCATATTGATATGAAATCCCACCCGTCAGAATACCTAAATCCTTAGAGTTTATTTCTTCAGTGTTGTATTTGTAGTTTTCGGCAAATTCCTTAAGTTTATTTGTTCTTTCTTCAATAAATATTCTTCTTGCTCTGGCTGAAGAGGGAAGCATGACATATTTTTTCATATCCCTTTTGTAGGGTTTTAATTCAACTTCGGTTCTATCCTTCATTTCCACAATAGATTTTGAATGACATATTCTTGTCGTGACTCTGAGCATAACCGGAGTATCAAAATCTTCGGATATTTGAAATGCTTCGCCTAGAAAATCTTTTGCTTCCTGGCTGTCTGAAGGCTCAAGCATCGGAATTTTTGCAAATTTTGCAAAATTTCTATTATCCTGTTCATTTTGTGATGAATGCATGCTGGGATCATCTGCTGAAATTAAAACAAGACCGCCGCTAACTCCGGTATATGCAGAAGTCATAAGCGGATCTGCTGCTACGTTAACTCCGACATGTTTCATTGCTACGAGTGATCTTGCCCCACCCATTGAAGCACCCATGGCAACTTCATATGCTACCTTTTCATTGGGCGACCATTCTGAATCAATTTCCTTAATCTTTGATACCCATTCAAGAATTTCGGTTGAAGGGGTTCCAGGATAGGCCGAGGCGAATCTGACTCCGTATTCGTAGGCGCCACGTGCTATAGCCTCGTTACCTGAAAGAATCTGTTTCATATCAATACCTTTCGTTAATATCGTATATAAACTAACAGCATTTCTTTATATATACCGAACGCATAAAGTCAAGGATTATGGTCTACTTATAAAATTCAGGGAGTGCTTTTTTCTCACTGAAACCAGCTTACGTTCGAAAAAAGTACTCCCTGAATTTTAATAAATTTGTAAAATCAATTATGTAGGTACGTTTTGTTTGCTTGAAACGCGCCATGCTCACAAAAAGCAGCCGCTGAATTCTCATTTAACAGTTTTAACGATAAGATTTATCTATATCTTTTCTTCCAAAATACAAAAAATTGATTATACTTTGATGTAATAAGAAATGTGGT
>CAYYBZ010000256.1:0-3843 GCA_964470285.1 uncultured Oligoflexia bacterium | reverse complement strand
CGGGCAGCGACGAAACGTTTGATGCAATAACCGGAGCCCCGCAGGCCATTGATTCAAGGACCGGCAGTCCGAACCCTTCATACGTAGACGGAAACAACAAAGCAGTTGCCCCGGAATAAAGGTTTTTTAACTCATCATTTGAAACATATTTTGGAAAAATTAATAAAGGAACTTTACCTTTTAAATATTCAAATATTTTTTCGCCTTTCCAGCCAATTTTCCCTGCAAGGACTAAAGGAATATCGATATTGTGCCTTTTTTTAATTATTTCAATTGCATCAGCGATAATATTGAGATTCTTACGCGTTTCAATTCTACCTACTGCAAGAAAGTATTGTCCGGGAAGTGAATATTTCCGGGCAACCCTCTTTTGATCAAGGGTTGAGGTCGGGGCAAACTCTTCGGATATACTCTCATGACAGACCTTAATCTTTTTTTCATCAATATCGAATAAGCTAAGTAAATCCTTCTTAGTAGCATTTGAAACAGCCACTATTACATCGGCTCTTCGTAAACTTTTCTTGAAAGTGTGCCTGTAATAGCCTCCTAGAGGAGAAGAGTAATTGGGATCTTTAAAAAAGATTAAATCATGAACAGTGATAATTTTCTTTATTCTATTCTTAATGATAGCCGGCAAATCAAAGTTTGTTGAATTATAGATAGAAGATGAAATTCTGTTAAGCTTGATGGGCAATAAAAGATTTTCTGTAATTATACTGTTTATTTTGGAGCTTCCGGTTACAGGCAGTTTTATAATTTTAAAATTTCCGGATAATTTATCTGACAGAAAAAAGTCTTTAGGTACAAAAACACTGAACTCCCAGCCTTTGGATTTCGGACAAAACCTATTCAACCCTTTGAGCAGAACTGATTCATAAACACCTATGCCGAACCTGTTTCTCCCCAATCTAAGTCCGCTTATAGCTATGTGTAATCCCATTTTATTCTTTCCCGGAAGTTTTTAAAGTTTTATCCGTAGTAATATCACTAATTTCTTTGGAAGTTTCAGATCTCTTCAAATTTTCTGATGCTATAAATGCGAACATAATCCAGAATACGGGCATAAGATAAAGAGATACCGTAAAACTTTGTATTACCAGAGCAGTTGTAGCAAGAAGAAGTTTTTTATCAAATGCAGAGTATTTAAAAAAATAATATATTAGCACAAGATAGCCGATAAAAAGAAATACACCCCCCTCAGCCAGAAATTGTAGAGCATCATTACATGCATTTGGAGGGGGCAGATGATGGCATATGTCATAAAACCCATAGAAAAAGAACCATAATTTTAATCCTACACCTTTAAGATTATCCACGAACATATCTATCGTAGCAAACTGAATGCATACTCTTTCCCTGACTCCTCCGGTATGTGCTCCCGGTAGATTCAAAAGGTAGAAATATTCCATAAATTTATCTCTCATTAAATAGAGAAACGTATAGAAAGAGGCAAATGCTCCAAACAGTGCTGCGTATATATATTTGTATCTATTTTTAAAGATTAAGACTGCCAGTAAACCCAATAAAATACCGATAATGGTTCCTTTGGAAATTGAAAGGATTATAAGAATAAAGCCTATTACCGGAATTTTTTTTCTTAGATACCAGTATATAAATGAAATCACCATAACGGAACAGCCGTAATCCAGAGGTTCATAAGCAGGCCCAAGAATTCTTTTGCTGTAAGGGCCGCCGTTAAATATCCCGCATAGAGGCCAGTCCTCGTAACACCTTTCAACTAAAGGAATATTCGGTAACTGAAATCCGACGTATGAGAAAAGTACAAGCTTGATAATCTGATAAACGCCAAATGAAACTGTTATGATATAGGCTACGGAAATCAGTTTTTTAAGTCTTTCTCTTTCCATATTAAACATCATATTTGCAACGAAAATTGTAAAAAAGAAGGTAGCAAAATGTCTAAACACGGTTATAAAAGGTATTGAGAAATAACTGTAAAAAAAACCTTTCTGATCAATTTCTATGCTGGTTTCAAGAGCCAGCGGAACATCGGAGATATTAATAAAACTTATAAGAAGTGCGTATATCGAAAAAATCAGAAACAAGGCATAGGCCTTAGTGACACTATCAAGAATCCGCCTGCTGACCCTGAAAGACAACATTGTTGCGATGCTCAAAAACATCAGCATCTCTGTAATTTTAAATGAGGCAATTCTAAATTGTGTAAAAGCAAACAGGCTGACAGCAAGATATAGAATAAATGAACTCACTATTATTTATCCTCGGGTACTACGGTAACTCAAAAATCCAAGGCTCCTTGATTTTAATTTTAGAAAAAACAGCTTTCTGTTTCTTTTGTTAAACAGGCTGATTATAATTCCGGCTAAAGGTTTAATAAGTATTACCATTATTCCGTTAAATATAAGAGAAACATTGATACTTCTTTTTAGATTCTTTCTGAAAAATGCGCCGAATCCTTTGTTATATTGAGCAATTCTTTCAAGATATTCGGTAGTAAGCTCGCCACCGTATATTTCTTTTTCGGGGTGATAAACAAAGATTTCGGGAAAATAATATCCCTTAAGACCCCGGGATATCAACCTGTATACGTAGTCTGTCTCTTCAGCTGCTCCAAAAGTGCTTCCTACGCCCAAATCCTCATCAAAAAGCTCTTTTTGCAAAGCTTTTGATTTAATAAATATGGAGCATGATACAAAAGAACGCAGTATATTTGATTTTTTTATTTTCAGGTTTTTTGGAGGCCATCTTAAACAACTCGGTTCTCCCGTTTTTTTATCCCTGCATATGCCTGAAATCATATCGGCATTTTTATGTTGAGCAAACTTTCTTTGAACATTAAAAAGCAAATCACCAGGGTATTCACAATCATCGTCGGGAAAGGCTACTATGTCTCCGGTTACTTTCTGAAGGCCGGCATTTCTTGCTCTTGAGATACCCCTTTTAAGTTCCTTTATATAGATCAACCTGTTTCTATCAGCATTATCTTTTAAATTCTCTACAATATTTTCAACCCGATTATCATCATTTTGATCAACCAGTATGATTTCAAAATTGTTATACGTTTGTTCTTTTAGACTGAATAGGAATGAATTTAATTCTTCGGTCCTTCCTAAAGTCGGGACAACCAATGAAAATTTCACTTTTTTTCCCATACAAATTATTACAATAAAAAATACGGCATCTTAAAACAGGAAATATTTGCTAAAGCATGCTATATTACAGGACAATTTTATCTAGACAAAGAATTTTACTAAATTAGAATTCCAAATTTCAATTATATGAAAGTATTACATATAGGCAAATTCTTTCCCCCTTTTATTGGGGGGATAGAGACATATCTTGTTGAGATTCTTAGAGGATTGGGAAAAGAAGTTGAAATGGATGCAGTAGTAGCAAATCATGAAGCCAAGGAAGAGCATGAAGACTTTTTTAACTCCCATATTTCAAGGGCTTCCTGCCTCACAGTAATGAGATCGACGCCTATCTGCCCTTCAATGCCTGCCCTAATCAGAAAAAAGCTTAAAGAAAAGAATTACGACATAATTCATATTAATCATCCAAACCCAATGGCTGATATTTCGCTTCTCATGAACAATACCAAACACTTAAAAATCATTGTTACACATCACAGTGATGTATTTAAACAGAAATTCTTAAGAAACTTGTACATACCTGTTAAAGAGCGAATCTTAAAAAAAACTTTCAGGATTATTGCATCATCACCGAATTACGTGGAAAGCAGCAGGGAATTAAGAAAGTTTAAGGATAAATGCACTGTAATTCCTTTCGGGATAAACCTTGATAAATTTGATTTGAATGAGTCAAAAAGGAAAAGAATCGAAGAAATAAAAAAAAGACATC
>CAYYBZ010000255.1:0-3857 GCA_964470285.1 uncultured Oligoflexia bacterium | reverse complement strand
CATAGCATGAGTTTGTCTGCTGACACTGAGTTAGTAGAATCTTATAAATGTCCTTAAAGCTGACTTTCAGTATTCTATTTTTAAGAGCTTTTTTAAGTATAAAGATTTTGTCAACCATTGACGACATTCTGATGTTTTTAAATCCGGGATTTTTGTTGAACAGAGGGATTCTATATGCCCTAATTTCTTTTTTATTTGTTGAGATAAAAATCTGATCGTCTGAAATGAGCTTTGCAGCCGGATATGTTTTTCTAATCTTATTTATAATTGTCGTTTTTCCCGAACCGCTTTTACCTGCAAAAACATACCCTTTTCTTCCCACTGAAACTCCCGATGAATGCAGTACAAATCCCCCCGATAAAGGGGCAATTGAAACGATTAAATAGAAAACACTATGTTTTAAGATTTCGAGCAGATATTTCGGCTTTAACTTTGAAGTTAGTATATACGCGTGCTTTTTCTTATAATTTATTATTATCAATCTTCTGCCATCCACGGCATATAACTTAAAATCTCCTGTGTTTTTATTAAAGTTTTCAGAAATCAAATCCCTAAAAAACTTTGATCTTCCCCAGAGCTTAAAGGCTTCAATAAGGCAGTGCTTGTCTTTGGCGGTTAAGCGTTCATTTGCTTTGTTTTTTGAAATGTATTTTTTTACGAATTTTATTAAATACTCGGGAGACTTGTCAATGTAAGGCCCGCATTCGCCTAAAGCTTTCAAATAAACACTATAAGTGAGAAAAGGCTTATTTCCGGAAGGATTATTGAAAAAGTCCAGACTTTCAAGAAATAGCTTTTCTAAAGACTTATCTACTTCAAACTTTAAGGATAGATCGGCCAGCCTTAATGTTTTTCTTAATTTCATCGGATAATTTTAACAATCTCTTCTTGAACGGGCAAACCGGATATTTTAGCCTCATTACCTTCAATATAAACATCTATTTCACTTCTGATGCCGAAATCTTTAAGATATATACCGGGCTCAATAGAAAAACAAAGGCCGTCGACAATTTTTCTTTCATCCTTGGTCTCAAGATTATCAATGTTTACTCCGTTTCCGTGAAGTATTCTGCCTATTGAGTGACCGGTTCTGTGAATAAAATAATCGCCGTAGCCGTTTTCGGAAATGTGATTTCTTGCAGCGTCATCTACCTGCCAGCCGTAAATTTCTTTTCGGGCTTTTAATGAATTTTTAATGAAATTGTAAGCTTTATCCCTGGCATCCCTGACAATGTTGAAAACCTTAACTATCTTTTCGGGAATATCGGAGCCGGTATATCCCATCCAGGTATAGTCCGCCCATATCGACTGCTCACCCTTTTTTCTTGCAAAAACATCTAGTAAAACAAGATTGTTTTTTTCAATCCTGGAATGTTTTTCTTTTGTCGGGCCGTAATGGGGATTGCCGGCATGCCCGTTAACGGCAACTATGGGCTCCTCTTCAAGCTGCATCCCCTCTTTTTCAAATTCGGCGCAAATAAACTGCTGAATTGCATATTCGTCCGTGCCCCTGCCGGATGAGAGTGAATCTCCTATCTCTTTGAATGCCCTGTCTATAATGTCGCGTATGCTTTTCCCGGCTTCTAGATGGCTCTTTATTTCATCAGAGGTCATACACGCTTCAAATGACTGAACAAGATTAGCGGAGCTTACAATTTCAATCCCATATGACGAGATAAGGTTGTAAGTACCCGCATCCACTTTTGAAACGTAGGGAATTATATTGTTTGGCGAGTATTGCATGGCAATCTTTTTACAATTTGAGAGCATTTCTTTAAGTTTAATTTCAAGCTCTTTCCATGAAAGATACAGAACCTTATTGTTTCCCGGAAGATGATCAAGACTTCCCGTTTCAATCTTATGGCAAAGTTTTTTAGGTTCTCCTTTAGCCGGGATCAGATAGTACCACCTTCTTGTTTTAAGCATTTCTGATGAAAATTTTAGAATCTTAAGACCCAGGGGATCCGTTCCCCTGAAATCGTAAAAAAGCCAGCCGTCAAGCCCCTCTTTTTGAATTTCGCTTTGCATTCTTTTTAAATCAATACTTTGTCCCATTAAATTCTCCTTAACTGTTTAACCCGATATTTAATATACATCTTACACTTTTACCGCAAGATATATTTAACAACTTTCTAAATCCGTTAATAAAAATCTGAAAGTGTTTTAAATAGCAGCAGCGGTGAACATGAGGGGCCCCACTTGGGTATGAGAGCATCGCACCGCAAGGTGACGCATCGCAATTGCACGAAGTCGCATTGCGATGCGAATGCTCGAATACCCTAGTGGGTCGCGTGTGAAGCGCGAGAGCGGAGTAAAACACTTTCAGATTTTTATTAACGGATTTCGGTTTGCTAAAAACAGTTTCTTAAGTAGAATAAGCTCCTATGATGACATTGAGGGGAAGTCCTTTCAGAAATGTTGAAGGCAATAAAATTAAAACAATCGGTATTCTAACAGGCGGAGGGGACTGCCCTGGACTAAACGCGGTAATTAGAGCGGTCACAAAATCGGCCACTCTCAACTACAGCTGGAAGGTTATAGGCATACTCGACGGATTTGAAGGACTTATTGAAAAGAAATACATCGAACTTTCCTATGATTCTGTCCGGGCAATTATCGACCGTGGAGGGACAATTCTCGGTAGCTCAAACAAGGCCAATCCCTTCGATTACAAAATTCAGAAAAACGGCAAGGTGGAATCAGAAGACGTTTCCGGAAAAATCATAGAGAATGTGGGTTCATTAAACATAGATGCCTTAGCTATCGCAGGCGGCGACGGCACTCTTACTATAGCAAACAAATTAAACAAAAAGGGCATAAATACAGTAGGCATACCCAAAACAATAGACAATGATTTATCCGGTACCGACCGTACATTCGGTTTTGATACGGCAGTAAATACTGCTGTTGAGGCACTCGATAAAATCAGAACAACAGCCGAGAGCCATCACAGAGCAATGGTCGTAGAAGTTATGGGACGCTATGCAGGCTGGATAGCCCTGTATTCAGGTTTGGCTTCCGGCGCCGACATAATACTGATACCGGAGATACCCTATAATCCTAAAAAGGTATTTGAAACCATAAAATCAAGAATG
This sequence comes from uncultured Oligoflexia bacterium, assembly GCA_964470285.1. Classification (GTDB taxonomy): domain Bacteria; phylum Bdellovibrionota_G; class CAYYBZ01; order CAYYBZ01; family CAYYBZ01; genus CAYYBZ01. The sequence goes on along the minus strand of CAYYBZ010000255.1, from coordinate 762 downwards.
GAAAAGCAAAGAAACTATACAATTGTTGTAGTTGCAGAAGGAGCAAAGCCTAAGGGTGGAGCTGAAGTAGTCAAAATGATTTTAAAGGACTCTGCAGAAGCAAGGCGTCTGGGAGGAATTGCCGTAAGGCTTGCCGCTGAAATAAGGGAGAAAGCGGGGATTTCATCAAGAGCTACCATACTCGGACATATTCAAAGGGGAGGAACACCAAGCGCTCTGGACCGCTCACTGGGAACCCGCTTAGGATTTCATGCTACGACACTTATTTCCTCGGGTCAGTTCGGCATGATGGCCGCCATTAGGGGCAATGAAATAACAAGCGTTCCTATTGAGCAGGCCGTTCAGGGCATAAGAAAAGTCAATCCTAAAGGCGACCTCGTAAACTGCGCCAGAGGCCTGGGGGTTTCCTTCGGCGATTAGTTTTTAGGCAACTGTTTTTAAGAACTTTCTTTTACAAGCCTACCTGCGATAACCAGCCTTTGAATCTGATTTGTACCTTCGTAAATCTGGGTTATCTTGGCGTCTCTCATCATCTTTTCAACAGGATAATCTTTCATATAACCGTATCCGCCGAAAATCTGAACCGCATCGGTTGTAACTTTCATCGCAAGATCGGAACATACAAGTTTACACATGGCCGAATATTTGGAAATATCCTTGGTATCCTTATCAATGTATCTTGCCGTATGATAAAGAAGTGATCTGGCGGCTTCGATATCGGTTGCCATATCGGCCAGCATGAAAGAAATTCCCTGATTGCTT
>CAYYBZ010000254.1:0-3864 GCA_964470285.1 uncultured Oligoflexia bacterium | reverse complement strand
AAGCGCATGCTTGCGGAGCGTGAGCTATATATTGCCAATTTTTATCTCAAGCAGAAATCCTACAAAGCGGCCCTGGGAAGACTTGAAACGGTTAAAAAAGAATACAACTTTAAGGATTTAAGACAGGAAGCCGTTTACAAACTCGCCTACTCATACCATAAGCTAAAAAACAGGGATAAAACAGTTGAAAATATAAATACACTTCTTGGAATGAACCCCGATCAAAAGTACAGGGAAAAAGCCGATAAGTTAATTGCAAAACTTAAGCAAAAGGAAAGCAATTGATGGATTCCGATCTTAAAAATACCCTGGCTTTGGGTATAAAATGTTTTAACAACAAGGAGTATGACCGGGCCGAAGAGATTTTCCTGCAGGTAATAAAGGAAAAAGATACCCTGGCAGACGTCCACAATATGCTGGGTCTTATTTACCACGATCAGGGTAAATTCACCAGGGCAATTGAATCATTTACCAGAGCTTTAGAATTAAACCCCAATTATACCGAGGCTTCTTTAAATCTTGCCGTTGTCTCAAGCGATACCGGTATGCATGCGGAAGCCAAAAAGGCCATGGATAAAATTACGCAGGACCATGAAAAAAAACCCGCAGGTTCACTCGATCCCTACGTAGCGGGAAAGCTTGCCAATATGCATGCAGAGCTGGGTGATTTGTACAAAAGCCTGGGAAGAACCGGCGATGCCCACGGTGAATATGAAAAAGCCTTAAAGTTAAGAGGCGATTTTGTCGATGTCTGGGTTAAAAAGGCCAATCTTTACAGGGATGCTAAAGAATACGGCAGAGCAATTGAACTTTACATGAAGGCAAAGGAAATCGGCAAGGACTACTCACCAATCGGAGTAAATTTAGGGATCACTTATTACAGCCAGGGTGACAGACAAAAAGCAATGGAAGAATGGAGTAAGGTTTTAGAAAAAGATCCCGACAATAAAATGGCTAAATCCTACAAAAAACTCATTGATACAAATTGATATTTTCCGCCTACTGAACCAGATCGTATATCTTATCCAGTGCTTCTTTCAGTTTATCGGGTTTTGAGCCGCCGGCTTCGGCAATGTCCGGTTTTCCTCCGCCTCCGCCACCGATTATTTTGGAAATGCTCTGTATAAGTGTTTTTGCGGAGTATTTTGAGGTAAGATCTTTCGATACTTTTGCTGTTATAAAAACCTTGGAACCGGATTTAGTGCCCAGAACAACTATTCCCTTTTGCAGTTTATCAAGCATTAAATCCGCCATCTCTCTTAAGGCTTTTGGATTATCTGCCGGCGTTTCCGCCGATAGAAGTTTAAAGTCGTTTACTTTCCTGGCGCTGTTTAAAAGTTCTTCAGATTTTTCCTTTTTGTTAACAACGTCCCCAGATTCAATTTTCTTTTCAAGCTCTTTTATTCTTTTTAGGTTCTTCTGAATTCTTGAAACGATTTCTGAAGGCTCAGTTTTTAAAATTCCGGCAATATCAGTAATTATATCTTCTGATTTTCTGAATTCTATAAGTGCATTTACTCCTGTCAACGCTTCAATTCTTCTGATGCCCGAGGCAATACTGCTTTCACTTATAATTTTAAAAAGCCCGATATCGCCTGTTCTTTCGACGTGGGTACCGCCGCACAGCTCTAAAGAATAGCCCGGAACTTCTACTACTCTGACGTTTTCACCGTACTTCTCCCCGAAAAGGGCCATAGCACCCTTTTTCCTGGCTTTATCAAGGGGCATTGTCTCTTTTTGGAGCGTTATATTTTCTAAAATCTTTTTGTTAACATCGTTCTCGATTTTTCTTAAAACATCCTGAGCAATAGAATTTGGATGTGAAAAATCGAATCTTAATCTTTGGGGTTCAACTAAAGACCCGGACTGCTTGACATGTTTTCCCAGATTATCCTGAAGGGCCCTGTGCAGCAGATGGGTTGCCGTGTGATTCCGCATTGCGGATAATCTGGAATCAGAAACAATTGTTTCTACTATTTCACCCGTTTTAACGTCTGATATTTTACCCTCTTTCACTTTTCCATGATGAATATGTACGCTGCCCGGACTTTTAAAAGTATTTTTTATTTCAATAGAATAGTTCTTTGATTTCAGAATACCCTTATCACCTATCTGCCCTCCGGACTCGGCATAAAAGGATGATTTATCAAGCGCAACGGCAATTTCTTTTGCTTTCTCATTTAAAATCAAAATTTTTAATATTTTACCCTTACCCTTAAGATTAGATTTTGAATCTCCTGTAAACTTTGTGATAGGTAAACCCTGAAACGCTTCCATTTTTATCTGTGGTTTATTCTTATCCAAAGTAAATGTACCTTTGGCCTTTTCTCTATGGGCAAGGGAAGCCTGTTCGAAACCTGTTATATCAACCTTAAGGCCGTATTTCTTTAAGGCATCCTGGGTTAAATCTAACGGAAAACCGTAGGTCTGATAAAGATCAAATGCCTTAAGACCCGGGAAAAGAAACCTTTTTGGGCCGGAAGTTTTGGAAGATATCTTTTTTGCCTCAGCGTCTACAATTTGCATACCCTTGCTCAGTGTTTCAAGAAAGCTTTTCTCTTCGTTTTTAATTATAACGGTAACGGATTCTTTTTGATCTTTTAGTTCCGTGTAAAATCCGCTCATGGTTTCTATAACATCCGGTACAAGCTTGTAAAGAAAAGGATCGTCAAGGCCCAGCAGATGCCCGTGCCTTAGTGCTCTTCTTACAATTCTTCTTAAAACATATCCCCTGCCCTCATTAGAGGGTACAATTCCTTCAGCGATTAAAAAAGTGCATGCCCTTGCATGATCGGAGATGGCCCTCATTGAAACACGTTTATCCTCGGCGACATTTTCAAAATTATTTGCGCTTAATTCTCCCAGATGCGCAAGTAAAGGCTTGAAAATATCAATACCGTAATTGCTTACAACGCCGTGTTTAATTGCGGAAACTCTTTCCAGTCCCAAGCCCGTATCGATGGACGGTTTCGGAAGCTTTTCCATCTTCCCGGACTCATCCCTGACAAATTCCATAAAAACAAGGTTCCAGAACTCAATAAATCTTTCTTCATCGGTTTCAGGATTTGCTTTCTTATCGGTTCGCCCTAAAATTTCTCCTATGTCGTAGAAGATCTCTGAGCAAGGACCGCATGGGCCTGTTTCGCCCATGGCCCAGAAATTGTCCTTTTCACCGAATTTCATTATTTTCTTTTCGGGAAAACCGATATCATCGCGCCAGATTTTAAGGGCGTCCTTATCGTTTTTATAAACACTGACCCAAAGCTTATCTTCTGAAAATTTAAGATGCCTGGTCACAAATTCCCATGCATGTTTTATGGCATCCGTTTTAAAATAATCGCCGAATGAGAAATTCCCCATCATCTCGAAAAAGGTGTGATGCCTTGCCGTATAACCGACATTTTCCAGATCGTTGTGCTTTCCTCCGGCTCTCATGCACTTTTGACATGACGTTGCGGTTTTAAAACTTACCTTCTCTTCTCCGGTGAAAACATGCTTGAATTGATTCATTCCGGCATTTGTGAAAAGTATGGTCGGGTCGTTGTGTGGTACCAAAGACGAGCTTTCAACTACCTTATGTCCTTTCGATTTAAAGAAATCCAGAAAACTCTGCCTGAGTTCATCAGTAATCATAGGTTATTAAAACCTCTCAATTTTCATACCCGAGTCGTCTGAGCCAGAATCGTCATCGTCGTCATCTTTACCTGGCTTTTCAAAATCCTCCCAGCTTCCGTCTGATGTCTGTGAAATTCCCTTAACACGCAGGGCAAAATCATCAGGATTGGAACTTTGCCTCAAAGCTTCTTCATAAGTTATAAAATTGTTCTTTAACAGGAACATCAAAGATTGATCAAATGTTTGCAT
>CAYYBZ010000253.1:0-3881 GCA_964470285.1 uncultured Oligoflexia bacterium | reverse complement strand
GGATTACCCTTAAAATTAATAGGTCTGCCGCCAAATGCATTCTTTAACCCGCTTTCAAATATGTCCTGTGGACTTATTTCTCCCTGTCTTAAAAGCTTGAAAGCAAGGATAACATGTTCAAAATCCTTAATGCTTTGGGCAAATTTCTTATCTCCGACAAAAGATTCTTTAACATTTTCTACAGCTTTTTCAAAATCCTTGTTATTTTTCCTGTTCAGAGCGGGGCCAAAATCTTTCTTAAGTTTTTCCATTGCCTGCGTAATCGTTTTATCGATTTCCGCGGAAAAAATCACATCTAAACCTATTACCGAAGCACCGAGTCTGTTTAATTCGGAGACAGCATCTGCATAAACATTTCTCTCAAGCGGCCATTTACCGAAATTTGAAAGCGTTTTCTGATCAATTGCAACAATGACTATTTCATCCCCGGGTTTTCGCTCTTTTTTTAGCGCGAGCTTGTTATCTAAAATCTTTAGCTCAATAATGTCGTGAAGGGGTATATTAATGAATCCCCTCTCTAGGACAACGGAATAGGTTATAAAGATGAATGCGACTATTAAACCGATATAGAATTCGTCAATACGGATAAGGAGATTTTTAATAAATTTAAGCATTCTTGATGACAGGATTATACAACAATCTTCTTGTCAGATAAAAGCTTTACGATTCTCTCCAGATTTTGCCTGTCTATATCATCAAACGCGTTAAACTCCGTTGAATCTATATCAAGTACTGCTATAAGTTCTCCGTAAACGTCGAAACACGGGACAACTATCTCCGAATTGGCACGGCAGTCACATGCAATATGGCCTTCAAACTTATGTACGTCCGGAACAATTATGGATTTTCTCTTCTGGGCACACTTTCCGCATACCCCTTTACCGTATTTGATTTCGGTACAACCGATCGGTCCCTGATACGGTCCCACCAGCAGCAGATCTTCTACCGTCCTGTAAAACCCCACCCAGAGAAGCTCCGGGAATGTTTCTTTGACAAGGGACGCAACAGTAGCCATTGATGAGATTAGATCGAGTGTCTCTGTTAAGACTGAGGAAATCCTTTCAAAAAGTTCGTTGTATTTCTTGTCTTTATCTTTCATTATTTAATCAATCCGTAAAAAGATTTTTCAATACAAAGAATACATTTTCCTTTCTTTCACGCAGTCTGCGCAGCGTATACGGTAACCAGTGGGTTCCAAAAGGAACATAAATCCTGACCCTATACCCCTCATCAGCCATTTTTTTGGAAAGTTTTCTTTTGATTCCGTAAAGCATTTGAAATTCATATTTCTCTTTGGAAATACCCGAATTCCGGGCATATTCCCTGACTTTTTCGATAAGGTAAGGATCATGAGTAGCCAGGGCATGATAACCTCCGTTCGACATAAGCCTGGCGGTCAATTCCATGAAATTTTTTCTTATGCTGCCCATATTTTTGAACGCGATGCTAGGTGACTCATTATAGGCTCCCTTACAAAGTCTGACCGGTGCGTTAATATTGTTCAGAAAGTTAATATCTTCTTCACTTCTGAAAAGATATGCCTGGATTACGATACCTACGTGCCCCCGGTAATCTTTATAAACAGAGTTGAAAATATCGATAGTTTTTTGAGTATACAAAGAGCCTTCCATATCAACCCTAACGAAGTTGTCATATGCTTTGGCCCTCTCAACAATACTTCTAAGGTTTTCGCTGCAGAATTCCCTGCCGATATCCATTCCCATCTGGGTCAGCTTTAGTGAAACGTTGGAATTCAGTTTTTTGGAATTGATTAAATCGAGTAAATCCAGATACGAGTCCTTGGCCTTAATAGCTCCGTATTTGTCTGAAACATTTTCACCCAAAACGTCCAGAGTAGCCGACAAACCGTTTTGATTGAGTCTGTCTACAACTGCCGCCGCCTCTTTCATCGTATCTCCGGCTACAAATCTCTTAGCAAGGAAAGTCAGAAGTCTCATTTTAACACCCTAAGTTTTGAAATTTTAACGATTATATAGACCGAAATCATAAGCAAAATAATTGATAACCCTGTAAAAATCAAGCTAAACTTGGATTTATGAAAACACTTAAAAATATTTTAGTTGATAAATCAAATCCTTTTACTTACACTGCATAACTTTGAATATGGAAGGTAAAATCTACATAACCTTGGTCGGCAAACGTAAAATGGAAGAAGAGGTTCGCCGTCTTAAAGGTAAAGAAAGACCCAAAGTCATAAGTGAAGTCGAGGTAGCAAGGGAACACGGAGATCTGTCAGAAAATGCGGAATATCATGCTGCCAAGGAAAGGCTGGGCCATATCAACGGGAAAATAGCAGATATTGAAGATAAACTGACAAGGGCAGTTGTCGTAGATATTTCAAAGATAGATACTTCAAAAGTGGTTTTCGGCACAATCGTAACCATAGTCAACTTAGATAATATGAAGGAATCTTCTTACCGAATAGTAGGAGACTACGAAGCAAATCTCGATAATAATGAAATTTCCATAAATTCTCCCATCGCGAGGGCATTAATAGGAAAGCATGTAGGCGACGAAGTTTCTGTCAGCACTCCCTCAGGAAAAAAAGATTTTGAAATAATCGATATTAACAAGTGACGGTAATCCTTTAATGAAGAAATTCAATAAGCTTAAGGTGCTAAATGCCGGTTTTGTTAAACTTGAAGATGTAATGGGAAACCACGGTACAATTACTCACGTAGCCAGAGTCACAACAGGCAGTAAGGGATCAATGAAAAAATATTACCTGCCCAACGGTGAACTTCCGATCTTTAATGATTTTTTTAAGACTTATAACCCCGGTGCCTTTATAAAACCGGACCGGAAAAGTTAAGGTTTGGCCAAAGAAATTCTGTTTTTACCGAGTTCTTTCGCCTTGTACATTGCCTGATCCGCCAAAGAGATAAAGATATTCTGGTTTTTTTCGGTTAGCTTTTCTCTTCTCACATGTTCCCTGTAAGAAGCTACGCCTATAGAACAGGTGATAACGCCTTTTAGATTCAAAGATGCCTCCCCTTCCATGACGGATTTGTTAAGAAAAATATTCTTTTCTATTGTCTTTCTTATCTCTTCGGCTATGGACATGGCCTGCATTGAATTAAAACCGGGGAGCAGCATTACAAATTCGTCTCCTCCGTATCTTGATATTGTCGCTTCTTCGCTTTTTATTATTTTGGGTAGCAATTCACCGACCTCTCTCAAAACCTGACTTCCTGAAAGATGCCCCCATCGGTCATTAACTGTTTTCAGGAAATCCAGATCCATGAACAGAAGGCTTAAATCGCCTTCAGAGTTCTCGACTTCGGCAATATTTCTGGAAAGCATATGGTAAAAATATCTGTCGTTTCTTAAACCGGTAAGATCGTCTATGGTCGAAAGTTCCCTCGATCTTTTGGCCTCCAAAGCATTCTGCAAAGAAGTGGATATATAGCTTGCAAATATCTTTAAAAGTTCAAGCTCTCTTAGCGAATACCTGCCTCCGTCCATTTTATTTATCAGTTCCAGAACACCGCAAACTGATTTTTCGATCAGAATGGGAACACTTATCATCGATCTTGTTTCGTATTTTACCTGGGAATCAATACCGTTAAAGTAAATCTTTTCTTCCTGAACCTTATTGCTTCTGTAGGGATCTCCCTGAATGTAGGTCCTGCCCGATATTCCCTTATCTGCGGCGATTGTTTGCCCTAAAAGTGTTTTTGCTCTCGGCCCGAAACACGCAATAAAAACAAGGCCTCCTTTTTTTCTTGAGCCTTTTTTCAGCTTGGGATCATCCAGAAGAACGGAACCGGCTTCGGATGGCACAAACTCATTGGCGCCATCCACCTTCGTGACGGGGATCACCTCCGCCGCCGTCCCGGTGAGGAACATCTCCTCCGCAC
>CAYYBZ010000252.1:2757-3899 GCA_964470285.1 uncultured Oligoflexia bacterium | reverse complement strand
CCGGTTGCACCTAACCCCATGCCTCTGGCAAACTTATCCTCTTTTTTGTTTAAACGTGCTCCGCCTGTAATCTCCCCATCGTAGATTTCTGCCATAGGTGCCTGTGAAACGTACATTTTGTCGATTGGGGTTTCCGGCATATCATCGTCATCCCATGTTGTCGATTTCATTATTCTTCTATGTGCCCAGGTACTGTAGGTTCTTATCGAGGGTTGTGAAGGATAAGTGAAGGACTTCCTGAAAGACGCCATTATTTTAGCCAGAAGTCCCTTGGTAATTTCAAATCTTCCGTTTAAAGGATGAAATATTGATATGCTTCCCCATCGGGGTGAAGGCGGAGCCGTATAAATCGTATCAATCCAGGCTGAATTCGACTGAGCGTAATATTCAAGTGATCGGTCGTACATCAGGGCAAGAACTTCCGATGAAACGGGTTTAAATTTACTGTCGGTGACCTTTATCCCCCATTTTGCACTCTCAGAGGGTTGCATTTCGTTTTTAAAGGGATTAATTCTTATGTTAAGTTTCTTTTCACTGTGCGGGACCGAAATTTGCGTAGTCCCGAAATAGAATTTGTGATTGTTGAGAGCCACCCATCTTAGAGTGAAACCGCCTTTCATTTTCTGAATAATTTTAAATTCAAATAGATTTATTTTATTAGATGAATCAACAACCTTCGAATTTAGAAAGATGTCATCTTTAAAAAACTCGAGAAAATATGTTGTCTGTGCCAGCTTCGAGCCTAAAAGGACTTTAGCGGTATCGCCGACCCTATAGGAGTCCTTTTCAGGTAAGGTAATCGTTGAGACCGGAAGAGTAATATCTTTATCTTTAGAAGCTACAATAAATATTCTGTTTTGAGATACTTCCTCTCCCCATTTGTCCTTTGATTTAATAACTATTCGGTAGGACCCGCTTTTTAGTGAAGGAACACTTATCCGCGATATTCCTTTTGCATCGTGTGAGAGTTTTCCCTTTTTAATTTTTTTCCCGTTGGGAACATCCTTAAGCTGAATTTCAATAGGTTGGATTTGATCCCAGTAATTACTGTATTCGCTAAAATAATTATAAATTTTTTCTTTCGGTACATCGTTTAAGGAATATATTTCATATGAGCTTTGTCCCTTCGCTGGCGTATCGTT
>CAYYBZ010000252.1:0-2747 GCA_964470285.1 uncultured Oligoflexia bacterium | reverse complement strand
GAGCCTGTTTGCACGGATTTTCACATTTTCACCTTTGAGAAAAAATCCCTTTTCGGTTTCTATAGTAAAATAAATACCGGACTTTCCAGCCATATAGGCTTTTGAACTCTCAATTGTTCTTCCCCCCGAATCCTGTCCCTCTACCTCGATTGTGTAGCGGGAGATATCCGGAACAGTAGAATCATGATAGCTTTGAGGGGCAGCGGTAGGCGTAAACTTAAATGAAAAATTTCCCTTTTCATCGGTTTTTATTTCTCCTGAGGCTATTTCCTGACCGTAATCTGAATAACTTCTAAACCGGTATCTGTAAAACCAGGGGATGTAGGATGAACGTTTTATTCTGTATTTTATTTTTGCATTGGAAACCGGACCGCCGAAATAATAATTCGCGCTTCCTTCGATCACAGTTTCCTTTTTATACTTCCAAGGTCTTAAAGCTTCTTTAAGTGTTATCTCAAATTCAGGTCTCTTGTATTCCTCAACCTTGAAATAATTTGAGCTGTTTTGTCTGTACCCGTCATGTGTGTCTGCCAGTGCTTCCACTATGTAATTACCCAGCAATCGTCCTTCCGGTATCTTGAAAGAGAAGTGGGCACTTCCAAACTCATTCAGGCTCAGATTCTTTTCAAAAAACTCTTTATAGTTCGGGTCATTGCATTCTATTTTAACTTTATCCTTCGGTGTCAAGGTTTTAAATCCTTCATGGGTCTTTCTTAAAGCAATTATTTTTCCTTTAACCGTATGCCCGGGTCTATAAATGGGTCTGTCGAGCTCAACAAATACTTGAACGGGGCTTTCCGGATAAAAGTTAACATTAGGGTAATTTTGTAGATAAGCGTAAGACTTCCCTTTTTTTGCAAGGGGATCGGTATGCATATATGAATTTTCGTGTGGATGGACGGCAAGGGGAAGAGAAAGGTTGGCCGAACCTTCATTGTTGCTTTTTAATTCATTTATTCCTTCCTGCCTCGAAGATCCGTAAAGGCCGTAAGAGTAATACGCCTTTATAATCGAATCTTTGACCGGTTTACCCGTTCGGGCGTTTACTGTATGAAATCTGAATATTTTGTCCTCAATTCTTCTCGGTCCTTGGTTGTAAATGCTTTGAAAGTACCCTTTTTCAGATTTATACGTTCGGGAGTTAGAAACCAGAAGTACGAGGTCGGTTACATTTATGTAAGCTGAGCTTACGATATCCTCGCCTATTTTGAAGGATTTGTCATTCGATGCCAAAACCAGATAAATTCCTTCGCTTAGAGCCGGAGGATCAATAGTGTTGTATCTGACTTTATAGTCTTCCTTATAATCAATGTCAAAGCTGAAAGAATGAAGCGGACGCTTTCTTTGGACATAGGTTTTTATCCAGTCCCTGTCAGGTCGGTCTCTTAAGGGCTGCCATTCATAATTGTGATAGTTTGAATATCCCATTTTTGAAATTTCACCTGAAAGTGTTTCCGGATTCAGGCCGTAGATTCTAAAATGAACGCTTTTTAAGTTTTTTGTTGTTATCGAAATTGATTTTTCAGCCGGAGGCGATGAATTCTTTGTAGTCATCTGAAGGCTCGGTGTTTTGGCCGTATCGGCTTCACGCTCTGCAAGCTTTGTATGAAAAGTATCGGGGAACCTTTTGACAATTTTTTCAAGCAGGGTGACGGCTTTGAGCATATGCCCCGACCTTTTAAAAAGCATGGCGGTTTCATAACCGGCTTGAGCCCCGGCCTCCGGAGTCTTAAAAGAGTCCATCCATCCTAGAAGTATTTCCCTTATATCAAGCAACACCTTATTAAAATCCTTCGTTTCATAGAAATACGAATATTTATATGAAACCAGCAGTCGCAATATTTTCAGCCGCTCGGTAGCCTCAAGTCTTCCGTCAGTGTATAATCTGCTTGCTTCTTCTAAAATACTCGCTATTAAAAGCCCCGGTGGGTCGTCATACTTAACCTTATTGTGAAAGCTATCCTTTGCTACGATTTCCATTTTAGGTTTATTATTTTTTTCGTCTTTATTTTGATTTCTGCTTTGCTGCGTGATTATGAAATTGGTCCATTCAAGGACTAAAAAATCAAAAAGGGTAGGGTACATACCGAAATCACTGTTTTCCGTTTGAAAAAAGTAATTCTCGTCTTTCATTTTAATCTTTGAAAGTGTTCTGCCCATTTCCCAGAGCTCGATGTAAGTCTGCTCAATTACTTTTCTGATTTCTTTGGGAGTCATTGCAAATATGTCTTTTCCCTCTTCTTCAATTATGTCTTTTCTTTGAAAGCGGTCGTATTGATTTAGAAAGTTTTCAAGCATCCCGGCTTTTAAAAGTAAAATCCTGGCTTTGAATTCTTTTTGCTCGGGAAGTTCTGCCGTAAGGAGCATGTTTGAAGCTTTCCCGTATTTGAACTGTAAGCCCATGCATTCAACGGAGCGGAAAAAAGCTTTCCATTTTGTTTGAGTATCTTTGGAAGCTTCATAAATTTTATCGTAAATATTCTTTGCCTGTGAGAAAGTGCCGTCTTTGAACAGCTTATCCGCATTCTTAAGTTCATTTGAATTAACATTCGGGGAAAAAGAAAAAATAATTAATGCGGTTAAAATTGAGAAAATAAAATTTCGCATTTTTTAGACCTTTCTTAAGTGGTTTTCATAGATTAATTCGGACAATTAATAAAAATTACTTGAGAGCTTTATAAAAAACAACTTATATCCAATTTATTGTGGTCGTAATCTCAAAAAGACTAAAATATTCGTATTTTTCC
>CAYYBZ010000251.1:3611-3910 GCA_964470285.1 uncultured Oligoflexia bacterium | reverse complement strand
CGGGATGCGTAATCCCGTTTCTAAGAGGGGATAGTTCGTTGAAATCTATTCCTATAAGATTTTTTTTCCTAACAAGTCCTTTCAAAATCGCCAATGCTTCATAATACCCGCATCCGCCCGGCTCTGGAGTTCCTACGGCGGGCATAATAGAAGGGTCAAGAAAATCCAGATCAAAGGTTATGTAAATATTCTTTGTTTTTATATCCTTTAAAATATTTTCCAGTAATTTAGAGCCGAATCCTTTATTAGCCCAATGTATCCTTAACTTTCTTTTCTTGAGCCATTGAGTTAATCTCCAG
>CAYYBZ010000251.1:0-3601 GCA_964470285.1 uncultured Oligoflexia bacterium | reverse complement strand
TGAGCCTCTTCTTCGGAAAGACTTCTTATTCCTGCCTGCACAATCCTGTTATCGTCAACTAGTCGCCTCATAACACATGCATGGGAATTTTTTTCTCCGGCGTACTGCTGTCTTAAATCTGCATGGGCATCCAGTTGAACTACAGTAAAGTCATTGTTATAAATTTTATTAAATGCGTTTACTATGCCTATTGTAACGCTGTGTTCACCACCCAGCGAAACAACAAATTTCCTGTTCTTAAGATGGTAAAGCACAGCATTCTCAATCTTTTTTAATGCCTTGTTAAGGGTTATAAACGAAATATCCGATTTCATTAAGGACATGTCGGTATAAATTCCCCCTATGGAAGGATCAAAGCCCGCTTCCTCGTCATATGTTTCCATATTCTTTGATGCTTCGATAATTGCTCTGGGTCCGTATTCCGTGCCACGACCGTATGATGTTGTTTTCTCAAGGGGTATACCTAAAACTACAACTTTTGATTTGATATAGTCTTTTTGATTCTGTTCAAATCCTCCGAAGGTATCCGGTATTGAAAAATAGCTGTCGGACATAATTACTCTTTGATCCTCGGTTAGGGAATTAATACCGCTCCTGCCAAAACCGTCGTCCAGTACCCGTTCTTATTTCCTATTGCCGTCTGGGTAATACTTGTTGTTCTGACTATATCATCAGAAATTTTCCACACCGCCCTTTTGGTGTCGTAATCGGAATCAGGATCAAAATCTACCCCTAATATGGTAGCCAGCATTGTAGCTGCAAGGTCTTCAGCATAATCACCCGCGGCTTTTTCTTTTTGACCGAAACTGTGATGCTCGGATAGATATCCGTAAAGGCTCGGATCCTTCGGTATGGCAACCCCTGTTGATGCCGCCATAAGGCGATGCGGTTCATTTGAGGCCGCTTCACTTAAAACTATAAATGTAATTTCGCCGGGGGATAAAAGTTTTAATCCTTCCTTTTTTGAAATTACCTTGCATCTGGGCGGGAAAATACTCGAAACCCTTACAAGATTTAGTGCAGAAATTCCCGCACCACGCAGAGCCATTTCAAAGCTTGAAAGCTTTTCTTTATGAACTCCTACACCCTTGGTAAGAAATATTTTGTTCGGAATTATTCTCATAGGGCAAAAAATCCTCCGATAGCCTGTAAATTTGAATATAAGATAATAAATAGCCGAACAAAGTCAATCTTAAATTAAAATATTTTAACTCTTAAAAACCGTCTTAAAACAGCCTTAGATGGCATTTCTGCAAAAACCGACATAATTTGTCTACTTGACACTAAATCGGGTAATGAATACATTAGGATCATTGAAAACCCCTAGCTAAAGGAGACTTAGTTGGCGCAAGATACTAACTGGCTGTACTCTGAAACCGTAAAGGAACATTTCTTTAGGCCTAAGAATGTTTTGGAAGGCGATGAAAAAGATTATAAAGCCGACGGAGTCGGATATGTCGGAAATCCCGCATGCGGAGACATGATGAAGGTCTGGATCATGGTTGATTCGAATCAGGACAAGATTACCGAATGCAAGTGGAAAACCTTCGGTTGCGCATCGGCAATAGGCTCAACTTCTATGCTTTCCGTTATGGTTACAGAAAAAGGAGGCATGAAAATTGACGAAGCCTTACAGCTTAAACCAGAAGATATAATTCAGCGTTTAGGCGGCCTTCCTAGCAAAAAACTTCACTGCTCCGTACTGGGTGATAAGGCATTAAGGGAAGCCATTTTTGACTATTTTAAAAAGACCGATCAGGCAGACAGAATCGAATCTTCCAAATCGAGAATAGTTTGTGAATGCCTAAACGTTAACGAACTCGATATTCAGGAAGCAGTTCTTGACGGGGCAGACACCTTCGAAAAGCTTCAGGAGCATACCAAAGTCTCCACAGGCTGCGGAAAGTGTAAGCCGGAGGTTCTGAAACTTCTTAAAAAGTACATACCCGAAGACGATTAGTTTTAAAACTGCTAACAACCCAGTGACTCTAATCCTTGACACTTCATGTAATATAATATAACAAAGTATTCATAAGTATCTAAAAAAAGGACTAAAAATGAATACATTCAAAAGATCATTGGTTTTACTTTTCTTTTTGATTCTTATTCCTTTTTCAATTAGATCGGAAGAATTCAGACCGATTTTCAGGGAACACGGTTCACTTATTTTCTCACCTATGGTAGGCGGATATTTATTCCCCAGCAAACACACCTTTCAAATTAATGATCCTAATCATGAACTTGAGCACAGTTATTCTCTTGGTTTACGGACTGGATATGAGATTACAAGAGAATTCGATATCGAAGCCAATTTTAATTTTGTGCCTACCAGTCACAATGTCGGCGATGTAAACATATATCTTTACCATCTCGATCTGGTTTTCAACGTGATGAATTTCGGAAGAGTGACCCCATACGTGGATTTTGGTCTCGGAGGATCAACGTTCTCCGGTCCCAACGCTTATGACGAAACCGATTTTATGATAGCGTATTCCGCAGGCTTAAAAATTTTCATAATTGAAAGTCTGGCTTTCAGGTTTGAAGCAAGGGGCTATACAAAATTCAACGAAACCCATACAAATCTTAATTTTTCAGGCGGGCTTGTATATTACGCCAATTTTAAAAAAAACCGGGATACGGACGGTGACGGTTATATTGACAGATTCGATCTCTGTCCGAACATAAGGGAAAGCAACAATGAATATCTTGATGAAGACGGATGCCCTGAGAGGACAAAGCCTCAAAGTATTGTTGATAAGAAAGAAGCCAAGGAATCACAACCCGTTGAACAGGGAGATGAATCCCAAGCTAAGGAGAATGCCGAAAGTGAATAGATTTTTTAGCATAAGTATCATATCAATTTCACTTCTTTTACTCGCATCTTGTGAATATTTTACATTCTACACAGGCAAGGGTAAACCGTATGTCAACGATCAATACAACTTCGCTGTAAGATATCCGGATTTGTGGAGCGTAAACGATACAGGCCTCATGGACTCGGCGGTATTTTTCATTAACAGGAACCACAAAGGTGAGATTAAACCGACGGTAAACATCCATGTTCAGAATTCAACAGGTTTAACCCTTTTACAGTACGTAAACCGCTCAAAAAGAGGCATGGAGGAAGGAATAGATCAGATAGGCTATAAACTCAAGAAATTCATAGGCGAGGGCAAAACCAGGCTTGGAAACCTAACAGGATATTACCTGTCGTATCTTTACGATCAGGCCGATAGAAATTACAGGGGTAAAGCACTTTATTATGTTGAGGCAGATAAGGCCTATATTTTATTTTTTACCGCTGCCGAAAAGGACTTCAATGCCTATGAAGAGGATTTTAATATTATAATCAATTCCTTCAAACTTAAAAAATAGCGAAATGAAACTTCCTACCAGTAAAGATCTTGAGAATTACGAATCAAAAATACTTTCATCCTATGCGATGAAAAGTCTTCATTCTAAAGGCCGCAGGTATCCAGAGGATAAACCTCCTCTAAGAACCGAGTTTCAGCGTGACAGAGACCGTGTAATTCACTGCTCGGCGTTCAGGCGTCTTGAATATAAAACCCAGGTATTTGTCTATCATGAAGGCGACCATTAC
>CAYYBZ010000250.1:0-3929 GCA_964470285.1 uncultured Oligoflexia bacterium | reverse complement strand
ATGCCGATCCGGAAACTGTATGGCAATGGTATGACTGGAGAAGAGGGCTTATAGATAAATGTCTGCCTAATTCGGGACATGAGGCCATTGCCAAACTCGAAAAGCAAAAGAAGGTTTGTGTCATTACACAAAACGTAGACGGTTTACATGAAAGGGCCGGTTCAAGTAACGTCTTGGAGCTTCACGGAAATATCTGGGTTGTAAGATGCACATCCTGCGCAAAAGAAGAGAAAAATTTTGATGTTCCCATAGAAATCCTTCCCAGATGTTCACAATGTTCCGGTTTGTTAAGGCCCGGAGTCGTCTGGTTCGGAGAAATGCTTTCACCCGTAATTCTTGATCGGTCTGCAAGGGCTCTATCCGATTCGCAGGTTACAATTGTGGTAGGAACTTCCGGTATTGTTCAACCTGCGGCTTCACTGGCAATGCACGCTAAGAATCACTCAAGCAGGATAATCGAGATAAATGTTCAGCGGACACCGAATTATGAACTTATAGATTATTTCCTTCTAGGTAAGGCGGGGGATATTTTACCCAAGCTGCTCGAAGTTTGAGCCTATGTAAAGAAAAGTTCGTAAACAAAAAGAACAACCTCGACAAAAATCAAAACTATGATCAGAATCTCCAAGAGAGTTTCTTTTTTCGTTTTAATCAAATCGGTTAGTATTTCCAAAGAATCCTGAATCAGTTTGAACTTGTAGTCCAGTAGTTTATATCTTTCCGCCAGCTCAAGCGATACGGATATTTGAGAGTAAAGCTTATACATGGAAGAATCGTCCCATACGCTTTCAGGTTTATCGAGAACGTATAATTTTGACACAACGGCCTGCTTTAATGTAAGAACATACCCAATGTGTTTGATTAACTGTTTTGTGGATTGTTTTATCTTTCCCTTTTTTTCAAGATTCTTGGTTATTTTCTTTGAGCTCTTTAACATATCTTCCACAACGTTCTCGAAAGATTCAAGTGCTACAGATTGAGCCAAAGCTAAAGCCATTATGAAAAGAACATCGTAGGATAATTCCGGGCATTTAATTGTATCGAAAGTCAGTGATATTTCGCTTTTGGGTTGCAAAACAAGATAAAATTCATCTGTTATGTTTACAACATCGTCAAGCCCGGTTTCTTCTAATTCCAGGCTGCCTGCTATTCTTTCAACCTCTCTTCGCTGATCAGATTCATTTACGTTGAAGAAAACAACGGCACCTATTCTGAAAATAAAGATGAAACAGTCTTTGCGAATTTCGAATGATATTTCATCAGAACCCACTTTAAAAGGCTTAAAGGGCAGTATTTTTAATAACTCTTTTAGGTTGAGTTTTGTATTGAGATGATAGGCGTTAAATACGTATTTCATAATTATCTCATTGATTTTAAAGGATTATTTATTGATTTTCTCAATCGATTGTATAGAAAAATTGCTATAAAGCCAAACCCCTAATTATGGATTTTTTACTTGATATTTGTTTTGAAAAAAGTATATGTTCTATTCAAAATTTTAATAAAGCTATTAATTAGTTGAAATAAAAGATTTTTTAACGGAAAGCGCCATATAAATAAATGGTTTTTTAAGAAGGATTTTTTAGGAGGAAAAAATGGTTAAAAGGAAGAAAAAGGCAAAGAAATCTAAAAAAGTAGCTAAAAAGAAACCTGCAAAGAAAAAAGCCGCAAGAAAAACAAAGAGCAAGTCAAAAACCAAACCCAAAAGAAAAGTAAAAAAGACTGCTAAAAAGAAAGCAGTTAAGAAGACAAAAGCAAAAAGAAAACCGGCTCCCAAGAAAAAAGCCAAAAAAGCCGTAAAGAAAAATAAAAAGAAGGTTATGACGGCCGTTAAAAAAGTCTTAAAGAAAGCAAAAAAAGCAGCCAAACCGAAATCTTCAAAAAAGTCCAGGTTGAGGGTTATAAAAGAGGCTTTTGAGAAATCAAAAGAGGCGGAAAAAGAAAAAACACCCGTCATTCTGCCTGTCGATACTGAATCCAAGGATGAAGATTTTGTAAAAGATACATCGGGAGATAATGCTCCGCCTTCTTCAGAAGAATTTACTCCTTATGACGATGACTCTCCGGATACCCCGGTTAAACCCGTAGTAACTGATTCTACCGAAGATGATTATAAGGAACCGGGTGACGATTATGATTTCGGGTTCGATGACCCCGATGATGCCGACGATGACTACTCCGATGATATTGACGATGATGACGATCTTGATGATGATGATGAGTTGGACGACGAGTAAAAGGTAATTCTGAAACCCGCTCCGATTTTATAAGTTGGGGCGGGTTTTTTTATGTTTTGTAGTCCGGAATATTAGTGAAGATTTTATTACGCTGAAGTCAGGGTTTGTATGTGATTTCGGTTGAAGGTCTTTCGATTATTTCGAACATTACACCTGCCTCTTTGAATAAACCGGGGAATGTTGTGTCCGCATAAGGGAAAAAAGAAACAAACCTTTTAATCCCGGCATTTATTACCATCTTTGCGCAAATTGAGCAGGGAGAATGAGTGCAGTAAATTGTGCCTCCCTTTATCGAAACGCCGTGAAGGCCTGCCTGAATAATTGCGTTTTGTTCGGCATGAACACCCCTGCAAATCTCATGGCGTGTACCGGATGGGATTTTCAGTTCATCCCTTAAGCATCCAAGCTCAAGGCAGTTGGCGGTTCCTGCGGGAGCACCGTTATAGCCCGTTGCCAGGGCTCTCTTATCTTTTACTATTACGGCTCCGACATTGTGTCTGATGCATGTTGAGCGTTCTGCTGCGAGCATGGCCATTTTTGCAAAATATTCGTCCCATGTAGGTCTTTTTCTGTCAGTTTTCTGAGAGGATTCTGTCAATTTTCTTCTCCAGTTCTTCAACGGTTCCATCATTAATTATAAGATGATCGGCGAGTTTCATACACTGATCAATCTGCTGATGAAGTATATTGCCGGATTTCTCCCTCTGCTCCATATTTCTGAATTCTTCGGGTGTTGATGCATTTTCAAGTCTTCCTCTCTCAATAGCTCTTTCATATCTTAGGTTTATTGGAGCATCCAGAGCGATCAGTATGAAATTTCCCAGTTTTTTAAGTTCATCTATTTCAAAGGTATTTCTAATGCTGTCAATGACAACTTTTGGGCTTTTTATCCGGTTTTTTACCAACATTGCCAGAACGGCGGGGCCCGATTGTTTTCTTAATCTGTTTCCTTCAATTATAAGGGCTTTTCTTGTTATTTGTTCGTTTTTGGATTGAAGCTCGTCCCTTATGACATCGGATAGTGAATGGTATTCAAAGCCCTTTTTCTTGAGGATTTCAGCTAATACTCCCTTGCCGGATGCATTAGTTCCGGTAAGTCCGATTATCAAAGTTTTTTCAGCCATTGTTCTTTCTGTCAGTTAAGTAGAGAACAATAATAAGGAATTATTGATGCAGTTACAACTTAAAATTTAAATCTGTGAGCTATAGGATAGCGCCTTCCGTATCCGAAAGCTTTGGTTGTAATCTTTAAGCCGGGCGGCGCCTGCTTTCTTTTATACTCGTTAAAAAGAACACGATTCAATGTATCTTTTACGGTCTCTTCATCACTTATTGATTTTGTGATGTGTTGGAATGTCTGTCCTTCTTCAATGTATTCTTTAAGCATAATATCAAGATCCTCATAAGGCGGAAGAACATCCTGGTCTGTCTGGGCGGGTTTGAGCTCGGCCGAAGGGGCCTTGTTAAGAATATTCCAGGGCAATATCTCTTTTGTTCTATTAATGTATCTTGCAATTTCATAGATTCTTGTTTTGGGTACGTCGGAAATAACGCCCAATCCCCCGGATAAATCTCCGTAAAGTGTGCAGTATCCAACGGCTAGCTCGGATTTATTCCCGCAGCTCAAAACAAGTTTGCTCCCTGATCTCGAAAGTTGTTCCGCATGACAAACTGGGGGTCTTCAACGGTGTC
>CAYYBZ010000249.1:3819-3934 GCA_964470285.1 uncultured Oligoflexia bacterium | reverse complement strand
TCAGAATCTATGGATTCCACAGGGCCTCTGTAGCCCTGTCTTTTATCAAGTTCTTCAAGACCTTCTTTAAGGGCCTTCTGTGCGGATTTCTGCATGTTTAAATCGACGGTAGAGT
>CAYYBZ010000249.1:0-3809 GCA_964470285.1 uncultured Oligoflexia bacterium | reverse complement strand
GGTAGAGTAAACCTTCATTCCCCCGTCAAGAACTTTTTCATTTGAATATCTATCAACCAGGTATCTTCTGATATTCTCTGTAAAGTAAGGGGTATGTTTGTAATTGTAATTGACTTTTTTGACTAGGCTGATTTCCTTTTTAAAAGCCTGGTTTTTTTCCTCAGTGCTTATGAAATGATTCTCTTCCATCTTATCGAGAACATATTTCTGCCTTTTTTTCGCCCTGTCCATATGGGTGTATGGATTGTATCTGGACGGTGCCTGAACGAGCCCGGCAAGTATTGAGATTTCGGCAATATCCAGTTCGTTTAGGTTTTTGCCGTAATAATTCTCTGCGGCGGCCGTTACTCCGTAAGCTCCGTGTCCCAGGTAAACCTGATTAAGGTAAAGATGAAGAATTTCATTTTTTGTAAGATTATTTTCCATTCTAAAGGCTAAAACCGCCTCGCGAATCTTTCTGCTGAGCTTTTTCTCCGGGGTTAATAGAAGGGATTTTGCAACCTGCTGTGTAATTGTTGATCCGCCCTGACGAACTTCTCCGGCCATAACGTTAACTATAAAGGCCCTTAAAATTCCCTGCGGATCAAGTCCCTTATGTTCGTAGAATCTGTCGTCCTCGCTTGCAACAAAAGCCTGTCTTAGAAGTATGGGAATATCATTCAAAGGGGTTACTATTCTTCTTTCATTGTAAAACTCCCCTATTTTTTCTCCGCCTGCATCATAAACTTCTGTAATTATAGAAGGCTTATAGTTTTTGAGGGATACGATAGAAGGCAGATTTCTCAAAACATATAAAATTGAACCGATACCGATAAGAAAGATAACGAGAATTGAAATCAATATTATTTTTTTCCACTTTCCGCGTTTTTTCTTTTTAGGAATTAGAAGATAATGCTTTCCGGCAGAAGGGGGCTTCTTTTCGTCACTTACGTTTATTAGTTTACCCAGTCTCATATAAAAACATGCTATTTATTAGAATTTTAGTCATATCGTAAAGAAAAAATCAAAAAACTATACAGTAAATGGAAACTTAAAATGTAAAGATTGCAATTCACTAGTAATTTCATATAATTATAGATATTTATGGAATCCGTTCATCCTGTGCAAATAGAAAGAATAAATAAATTTCTACTTTTAAAGAAGAAGACAGGTTTGGCCACAGAAAAGATCCAGATTTATCTAAATCTTTTGAAATTTTTTATAGACCATGTTGAAAAAAAGGGTTTAGACGTTGAAAATCTTCCTAATCCCGATTCTTTTGTTTTAAAGCTTCAATTTGAAGGTCTGACCCCGGAAACCGAAAAGGAATATTTAAGTCTGTTTATCGATTTTACAAAGTATTGTGCGAACAATCCCGTTTCAATTGTAGAGAGCTCTTTGAACGAAATCAAAGAGGAAAAGATCGATCATTTTTTTCAAAAAGAGACAAAGTCCAGGGTCGGAGAAAATACCGTTAACTGCCCTAAATGCGGATATTTGCAAAAGCAATCTGAGAAATGCTCGCATTGTGGAAATTTTCTCTACGATAAAAGTAAGGGGCGTCCTTTAAGGTCTTTAAAAATAACTTCTCTGCCAAAGAAAAAGAATCGTTTCTATTTTTTAATAATTTTACTGTTAGTGACTCTTTCCTTTGGATGGTATTTTAAAATATTCAAAACGGAAAGCGGTGAAGAATTTTATTTTGAAGGTGAAACTTACTTAACCGGCGTAATTGTTGAAAAAACCTCTTTGGAATACTACGCAATGGTTATGTATGAGTACTCAGGCGGTTTAAGCGCTATTTTCCCTAAATGGAACAGAATAGGGCACAGTGAGATGAGCTGGGGTTCAGACCATGAGGATATTTTTGTAAAACTTAAATATTTGTATAAAAAGATAGAAAAGGTCGAACCCTTAGAACCGGTAAGTCCTCTTCATGAAAAACTTAAAGACATAACTGAGAATCTTTTGACGGAACTTAATGAAGTCAAATCATTTTTTAAATCGGGTTCGGCAACTCTGAAAAGCGGACAAAGAAAAGGAAGATTGTACAACAATTCAATTATATATTTCAGGCAACTGTCTGAAGCCACAGACGTTTTTAATAAGGCAATGAAAAGCCTTTGCAGGTATAATGGCGTAACATGCGGTTTTTAGAGGCATTGAATATTCTATGACAGATAATGAAGATAAAAAATTTCTTCAAAGACAACCCAGGGTAAATTACAGGGTCAAGCTTAAAATTAAGCTTCCGGGTTTTCCCGAGTTTATTGAGAGGTTTTCCAAGGATATTTCTGAAGGCGGGATGTTCATTGAAATGAAAGATCCCAAACCGGCAGGATCTATTATCGTTTTTGAATTTGTTGAAAAAGAGGATTTAACAATCATAAAGGGCGAAGCAGTTGTAAAATGGTCAAGAAGTAATGATCCGAATAATCCCGACAAAAAACCGGGAATCGGAATTCAGTTTACAAAACTTACAAGCGACAGCAAGGATTTAATAAAACGAGTAATTGATATCAATCTTACAGATAAAGAGACTAAAAAGGAAAATGTTCACAGCCAGGAAGCGGCGGATATCGGTAAGCTGATTGAGGAAGCAAAATCTCAGGATACTGAAAAGTTAAACGGGGTTAAGACGAAAGGATTTTTTAAGGAAACAATTGATCCCACGGCTCATACTAAATGCCCGGCCGGTTCTCCGGTTATAGGTATTGATCTGGGGACAACCAATTCCTGCGTTGCATTCGTAAAAGACGGTAAACCCCTGGTAATAAAATCAAGACAGGGTTTTTCCACAATTCCATCCATAGTTGCTTATACAGGTGACGGGAAGATGTGTATAGGGCAGGAAGCCAAACCTTTTTTCTTAACTAATCCCGATAGAACGGTTTACGGCTCAAAAAGAATGCTCGGTAGAAAGTATAAATCAAAAATAATTTCCGATATAAAACAGAACTTTAGATACAAAATCAAAGAGGGTTCAAACGGCGACGTAGTAGTCGATATGTCAGGTAAAGACGTTGCGCTTCCTATAATATCGGCTTTGATACTCAAAAAACTTAAGAATATTGCCGAAGAACATCTGAAGAAAAAAATAGAATGTGCCGTTATAACCGTTCCGGCTCATTATTCAAACAGACAGAGGGAATGTGTTAAGGAAGCGGGAATTCTCGCAGGCCTTGAAGTAAAGAGGATTGTTAATGAACCCACGGCAGCAGCGCTTGCCTACGGTCTTGATAAGGGACTTATGGAAAAGGTTCTTATTTACGACTTAGGCGGCGGAACTTTTGATGTAACTTTAATGGATATATCTCAAAACGTCTTCGAGGTTATGGCAACCGGGGGAGATTCATTCCTGGGCGGTATTGATTTCGATAATAGGGTATTGGGCTATCTCATAGGAAAATTTAAAGAGGAAACCGGAATAGATCTTCAGGATAATACTCAGGCAATGCAGAGGGTAAAGGAGGCGGCTGAAACCGCCAAAGTGGAACTTTCAGTAAAAACTGCAACCGTAGTTCATATTCCTTTCATTACGGGAGATAGCGAAAGTAAAAAAGATTTAAAAATTGAGCTTTCAAGAATGACCTTGGAATCTTTAACGAGCGATCTTGTTAATAAGACAGTAAGTATTACCCGGGAAGTAATGAAAACAAAAAACATCAAACCTAATGATATTGATGAGGTTTTGCTGGTGGGCGGACAGACAAGAATGCCTCTTGTGGCAAAAACTCTTACAGACATTTTCAGAATAAAACCTAAAAAGGGCGTTCATCCCGATGAGGTTGTCGCTTTGGGTGCGGCTTTGCTTGCCGACACTTTCGGTA
>CAYYBZ010000248.1:0-3950 GCA_964470285.1 uncultured Oligoflexia bacterium | reverse complement strand
AAAATTATCTATAAAACAAATGAGCCGGATAAGGTCATAATGTATTTCAAGGATTCTGCATCGGCCTTTGACGGAGTAAAAAAAGGTACAATACTAAAAAAAGGTACGATTAATAATGAAGTAACATCGGTTATTTATGATCATCTTGAAAAAAACGGTATAAAAACACATTATTTAAAATGGCTGTCCGAGCAGGAAGCTTTGGTTAGAAAAGTCAATATTCTGCCTGTTGAAGTAGTTATAAGAAACTATGCGGCAGGATCAATATGCAAAAAGCTCGGAATTGAGCAGGGAATTAAACTTGATCCTCCCACCTTTGAATTCTTTTATAAATCAGACGAACTTCACGATCCTCCGATTAATGACTATCACATAAGAACCTTTAAATGGGCAAACGATGAGCAGATCGAATATATGAAAAAGGAAGCATTTAAGGTTAATGATATTCTGGTCAAATACTTTGATGAAATCGGAATAATACTTGTCGATTTCAAACTTGAATTCGGTGTTCAGGACGGTCAAATATATCTGGCGGATGAGTTTACACCGGACGGATCGAGGTTATGGGACAAGGAAACCAAAGAAGTTTTGGATAAGGACAGATTCAGAAGAGATTTAGGAAACGTAGACGAAAAATACAGGGAAGTTTACAAAAGAGTATGCAAAAAGGAGCTCAAATGAAGGTAAACGTATACGTAACGCTTAAAAAGGGAGTTTTAGATCCTCAGGGCAAGGCAATCAGGAGCTCGTTACAAAAACTGGGCTACAGCGAGGTTAAAGATATTCGTCTTGGTAAGTTTATAGAGGTTGAAATTGAGGAATCTTCAAAAGAAAATGCCCGGAAAAGAATTGAAGAAATGAGTAAAAGACTTCTTGCCAATACGGTTATAGAGGACTTTAAATATGAAATTAAATGAAGAAGTTACCTTAAAGGCAGCTCAAAGCCAGGGTTTGACTGAGCAAGAATTCGAACTTATAGAAAAAATGCTCGGGAGAAAACCAAGCTGGGTGGAACTTGGGGTTTTTGCGGTAATGTGGTCAGAGCATTGTTCTTACAAAAGCTCCCGGTCTCATCTGAAAAACTTCCCGACTAAGGGAGAAAGGGTTTTACAGGGACCCGGAGAAAATGCCGGAATAATAGATATAGGGGACGGAGATGCAATCGTTTTCAAAATGGAAAGCCATAATCATCCTTCCTACATCGAACCCTATCAGGGAGCGGCAACAGGAATCGGCGGAATATTAAGGGATATTTTCACAATGGGAGCAAGACCCATTGCACTTATGGACTCATTGCGATTCGGAAGCATTGATGAAGCGAGAACTCCTTATCTGCTTGACGGAGTTGTGGCCGGTATTGCCGGGTATGGTAACTGTGTCGGCATACCTACGGTTGGAGGTGAAACATATTTTCACAAAACCTATAACGGAAATATCCTTGTTAATGTATTCTGCTTAGGCCTTGTAAAGAAGGATTCGATTTATCTGGGTAAAACTGGCAGCCCCGGGAGCAGGGTTATATATCTTGGTTCAAAAACAGGTAGAGACGGGATTCACGGAGCGACAATGGCCTCTGAGGAATTCAGTGAGGAAACAGAAGAAAAAAGACCGACCGTCCAGGTTGGTGATCCGTTCACGAAAAAACTTCTTTTAGAAGCCTGTTTGGAAATGATGGGTTCAGGCCTTGTTGAAGGCATTCAGGATATGGGTGCTGCAGGTCTAACATGTTCAACCTTTGAAATGGCTTCCAGAGGAAATACCGGTATCGAGGTAGATCTTAATAAAGTACCTAAAAGAGAAGAGGGAATGACCCCATATGAGCTTATGCTTTCCGAATCGCAGGAAAGAATGCTTCTTTCATGCACACAGAATAATGTCTCAAAAATACTTGATATAGCAAAGAAATGGGGACTCGATGCCTGTGATATAGGAGTGGTCAAAGAAGGTGATAAGGCATCTATTAAGGCAGGCAGTGAAACCGTTTGTGACATAAGAGCAAAATACATAACGGATGAAGCTCCTATTTATGATAGGCCTATAGAAGAACCGCAGGGAAGAGAAAATAAAAATCCAGATATCAACAGAATTAAGGAACCGAAAAATCTAAACGAAACCATCTATAAAGTACTGGAAGACCCCAATTTTGCGTCAAAAAAATGGATATACAGCCAATACGATCATATGGTCGGTACAGACAACGTATTACTACCGGGATCGGACGCTGCAGTCATGAGAATAAAAGGCACCCAAAAGGGAATAGCAATGACTGTGGATTGCAACAGCCATTACTGTTATTTAAATCCATATGAAGGCAGTAAAATAGCTGTCTGCGAAGCTGCGAGAAACATTGTCTGCTCAGGTGCTAAACCTATTGGAATTACTGATTGTTTAAATTTCGGTAATCCTGAAAATCCTCATATAATGTGGGAATTTTCCCAAGCTATAAGAGGAATTTCGCAAGCCTGCAAAGCTTTTAATACCCCTGTTACCGGCGGGAACGTAAGTTTTTACAATGAAACTAACGGAAAGGGTATTTATCCTACACCGACCATCGGCATGGTAGGTTTAATTAATGATATATCCAGAACTGTTTCACAGTTTTTCAAAAAAGAAGGAGATATCGTTGCCATTATAAGTGATATGGAAGAAAAGGATTTAACACAAAGTGAATACCTAAGAATTATACATGGGATAGAAGATTATCCTTCACCGAAAGTAGACATTGAAGTTGAGAAAACTCTGCATGAAACAATTCTTAAACTTGCCGATGGCAGACTTTTATCATCTGCTCATGACTGCTCAGATGGCGGCCTAATAATCAACTTGATAGAATCAGCATTAAATACAAATGGATGCAATATAGGAGTTAAAGTAACTTATGACTTTAATTTGAGATTTGATCTGGCCATTTTCAGTGAAAAACAATCAAGGATTATAGTTAGTTTCAATAAAGATAATGAACAGAAAGTTAAGAAAACATGTGAAAGCTTTGGAATTAATTACAACAAAATTGGTGTAGTAGAAGGTAAATATATTGATATTAATAATTATGTAAAGTTGAACACCGATGAATTGTCTAAAAAAAGAGAACATTTTTTTAAATCTTTAAATGAATAATAAGAAAAACAAATAAAATATGTGCGGTATATTCGGAATATGGGGGCATAAAGAAGCCTCCAATCTTACTTATCTTGGACTTTACGGTGTTTAGCACAGAGGACAGGACGGAGCCGGTATAGCCTCAACTGACGGCAAGAGATTTTATGACTACAGGAAAATGGGTTATGTCCCTGACCGTTTTTCAGAAAGAATTATAAGAAGCTTAAAGGGGCAATCAGCAATAGGACATGTGAGATACTCCACAACAGGAGAAAATGTAAAAAAGAATTTGCAGCCGTTCTCATGTGATTCTGATCTGGGAACAATGTCAATAGCACATAACGGAAATCTGGTAAATTATCATGAATTAAGAAAAAAGCTTGAATCTCAGGGATCTGTTTTTCAATCAACCATGGATACCGAGGTAATTCTTCATCTTATTGCAAAAGAGAAGGGTAAAACCATTGAAGAAAGGATTAAAAAAGCCGTTAAGAGGTGTAGGGGAGCATATTCACTTGTTATTCTATTTAAAGACCGCTTAATAGCAGTAAGAGATCCTCACGGCTTTAGACCTTTGGTTATCGGCAAACTCGGCAATGCTCATATATTTGCTTCGGAAACTACATCACTGGATATAATTGAAGCAAAATATATTAGAGAAGTCTGTCCGGGTGAAATAATAACAGTGAACGGGGGAAGCCTTAAAACTACGCAAATTCCCAAAAAAAAGAGCATGGCCTGCGTTTTCGAATATATTTACTTTGCCAGACCTGACAGTCTTTTATTCGGAAAAAAGGTTTATGAAATTAGAAAAAACATGGGAAAGGAACTCGCCCAACTGTATAAAATTA
>CAYYBZ010000247.1:0-3951 GCA_964470285.1 uncultured Oligoflexia bacterium | reverse complement strand
CTTCTATGATTTAATGAAATTCAAAGTTACCAAGATTCTTCTCGTATCCAGTCTTTACGACGCTTTCATTCTTGAAGAGGAAGGCTTTCTTATAGAGCAGATTTCCGGTGAATATAGGGACCTTGAATTAACTTCACCTCCGCAGGTGGTAAGGGTTCCTTCGGGAGAAGAGGCCTTAAAAGAGTTCAAACTAAGAAGATATGATCTTATTATAACAATGAGCCATATCCGTGATCTTGACCCTTATGAATTCGCCCAAAAAGCAAAAGACATAAAATCAAGTGTACCCATAGTGCTTTTAGTAACAAATCCTCAGTCTGTTCCCATGATTTATAAACCGGGTGAACGTTTTCCAATAGATAAGGTTTTTTACTGGACAGGCGACTCCGCCCTTTTTATTGCAATTACTAAGTTCATCGAAGACAGCATAAATATCGAACCGGATACAGAGCAGGGGATTGTTAGGGCAATCCTCGTAATTGAAGATTCTCCGATTGACTATTCAAATTTTCTGCCCGTTTTTTATACTGAAATAGTAAAACAAACTGAAGCACTAATAGCGGTGGGTCTTAATGAACAGGAAAAGTGGTTGAGAAAAAAAACAAGGCCTAAAATAATACTTGCGGAAACCTTTGAAGAGGGAGTCGCGCTTTACAATAAGCATAAAGATCACCTGCTAGGCATTGTTACAGATCTTTCTTATAAGAAAGGTGACGAGAAAATTCCCGAAGCGGGTTTTCAGTTTATTGAAGAGATTGTAGATCGTGACATTCCTGTACTGATGCTATCTGCTCAGTTGAAGTATAAGGAAAAGGCCGAGAAACTGGGAATACCGTTTCTGTATAAAAAATCCGAAGTTCTCGCGCAGGATTTAAGGGGATTTTTCAGGGAGCGTTTTTGTTTCGGGGATTTTATATTTTTCATGCCGGACGGAGAAAAAATTGCGAGGGCATCTAATATTCAGGAATTTGTGGAAGTTGTACAAAAGGTTCCCCTTGCATCCATACATTTACACGCCTTAAAAAATGATTTTTCCCGTTGGCTGCTGGCAAGGGGAGAGATTGACTTAGCCAGAAAATTGAAGCCAATAGCTGTTTCAGATTTTAAAAACGACAGAGAAATGCGTGAACATCTTGTTAAGGCAATTATGGAAAACCGTCAGGAAAGAAGGTTAGGCATAATTACAGATTTTTTTGAGACTAATTTCGAGTTTAATGAAACCTTTACCCGGCTTGGCGGAGGTTCTCTGGGAGGAAAGGGAAGGGGGCTGGCATTTTTGGCAGCTTTACTTCATAGAAATGATATTAGAAATAAATTTAAAGAATGCTACGTACGTTTACCCGATACTCTTGCGATCGGGACGGATATTTTTGACAGGTTTATGTCTGAAAATGATCTTTATGATTTGGTTAACAGTGAAGCATCTGATGATTTGATCAATCGAAGTTTTCTGGAAGCAAAACTGCCAAGAGATATAAGAAGATATTTAAAGCAGTTTCTTTTGCATGTTAAGGAACCGTTAGCGGTTAGATCATCAAGTCTTTTGGAGGATTCCCAGAATCAGCCTTTTTCGGGAATTTATGCCACTTACATGATCCCTAATAATTCAAGATTTGCTTCTGTAAGGCTAAAACATTTATGCCAGGCTATAAAACTTGTATACGCTTCAACATTTTCAAAAAACGCAAAATCCTATATTCAGAGTACTTTGCACCAGGCGGAAGAAAAAATGGCCATAGTAATCCAGAAAATAGTCGGTAAGAGTTACAATGAAAGATTTTATCCCATATTTTCCGGTGTAGCCAGATCCCAGAACTATTATCCTGTAGCGCCGTTAAAGAGGGAAGACGGAATAGTCAGTCTTGCTTTCGGTCTTGGTAAGACCGTTGTTGACGGAGGTAACGTTATTAATTTCTCACCCGCAAACCCCAATATATTGCCCGGTTTAGCCTCAGCGGAAGAGATATTTAAAAATACACAAAATAAGTTTTATTCTCTAAATTTAAATAACGAAAACATGAATCTGATTGAAGGCGAGGAATCCACTCTGAATTATCTCGATATAGGAGATGCCGAATATGATAAAACACTTGATTACGCTGCAAGCACATATGATGTCAATGATGATAGATTAAGAGACGGAGCAACTTCGGCAGGACCAAGGGTGATAACATTCTCCAGAATACTTAAGTACGGCATGCTTCCTCTGGACAAAATAATCAACGAACTTCTAAACGTAGGAGAGAGAGGAATGGGGCGACCGGTTGAAATAGAATTTGCCGGCACAATGAATTCTTCCGGAAAACCCGAATTTTATGTTGTGCAAATACGACCTTTGGTTACTCTTAGAGAGCGTCAACAGGTAAGAGTTGAAAACTCGGATAGAAAAAACTCACTTGTTTTCTCCGAAAATGCTCTTGGTAACGGGATGATAGAAGGGATCAAAGATATTGTTATGGTCGACCCCGATAAGTTTAATACTTTAAAAACGGTTGATATAGCAAAGGAAATCGGTGAGATAAACAAAGAGTTGAAAGATACACCCTACATACTTATGGGACCCGGTAGGTGGGGAACAAAAGACAGACTTTTAGGTATACCTGTTGAATGGGAACATATTTCCTGGGCAAAAGCTATCATAGAAGTATCTTTGAAGGATTTCAGAGTGGATCCGTCCTACGGAACCCATTTCTTTCACAATATTATTTCACTGGGAATTATGTATTTCACAATACCGTTTAATTCCGACAGTGCATTTATAAGGTGGAGTGAGCTTGATAAGATAAATCCTGAAATTACAAAAAATTATGTAAAATATCTTAAACTGCCTTATTCAGTAAGTGTAAAAGTAGACGGCCGTACCGGAAGCGGCGTGATAATAAAAAGATGATCTATGGAAATTTTAATACTCATAAACCCAGGAATTGAATCCCTATGCCTGACAGGCAGATAGTACCGCCGGCTATGGCATGAATATAGCGCTCGAGTCTGCCAAGCTTTACGAATGATATACCCCAAGAGGATAGCATAACAACCGCAAGCATAGTTGAAACTGTAACGGCACCGAAAACACCGGCAACGAGAAAAATACCTGTAAACGAGCTTTTAGCCGCCGGATACATCAGTATGGGTATTAATGGTTCGCATGGACCGAAAACGAATATTAAAAAAAGAATCCAGGGAGTAATCTCCTTTTTTTTACTTTCATGAACATGGCTGTGTTCGCTGTGATGCGAATGCTTATGAGAATGAAGGGTTGCTTCTCCGTGAGAATGCAGATGAGTGTGGGGTTTATTTTTAATCGCGCGCCTTAATCCCCAAACGAAGTAAGCAAAACCAAAACCAATTAGAAGCCAAGCCGTAATATTGCCCCTGTAACCTTCAAGTAATTCAAGTTTCATCACTGCAATACCCAGGAAAACCCCCAATAGACCGATTAAAACCGATCCCAAAATGTGGCCTACTCCGCAGATAAAAGTTATAAAAGCGGTCTTTTTCATGCTCCATTTACGTGCTTTGCTCATCATAATAAAGGGCAGATAATGATCTGGACCCAGAATAGTATGAATGAAGCCTATGAAGGCAGCCGTTCCGCATAAAAGCAAAATATCGGGATTCATTTAAACTCTCCTTAATCAAGCGTAGAAAGAATAATACTATTTTTCAATCTGCCTTTCCAGTAGAACTATTTCCAAGGCCATGCTGGCCTGATAAAGAAAATATTCAAGATCTACTATGCTTTGAACAAGACCCTCTGAAGGATGATTGTCCGCATAGATAATAAATTTTATGTTTCCTCCAAGAATAAGAGGTGCAATCAAAACTTCGGTTTCAAAAGCGCCGGCTAGATTTTCATGAAGATGATTGTTCCATTTTTCCTTTGAAAATTTTCCTTTAAAGCTTCTTTGCTGTGTTGCCACATCCTGGAAAATCCCGGATTCAGATATCGGG
>CAYYBZ010000246.1:2436-3966 GCA_964470285.1 uncultured Oligoflexia bacterium | reverse complement strand
TTAATAATTTCAAAATGAAAGGAAACAAAATATCCCTTGTCCTGACATTTTCTTGCGGCATCTAACCTGTCTTCGAGAGATGCTGCATATATTTCATCAGTCTTGATTAAGTCTTCAGGATTTAAGGACCATGAAATTATTACATTACCGGGAGGATCTTTTTTAAGAATATTCTCAATGCATATTGATTTAGTCTTTAATTCAAGGCTTGCATTTTTCTGGTTTGAGAAAAAATCTATTAAGGCCGAAGAATAGTCGGTCAGGTAGTCTAAAGCTAAACTGTCCGTTAACTCTCCGGTTCCAATCCTTAAAAATCCCGCATTATTTCGAAGTACACGTTCAATATCTTCAATATACTCATTAAAATTTGTATAAACAGTAATGTAAGGATTATTAAGATAGTTCTGCAATATACAGTAAGAGCAATCAAGGGGACAGTTGGTATATAAATTTATAACGTAATATCCGCAGCATATCTTGTTTTTTGTGCCGGGACATTTTTTAAGTTTTTTACCCTTATTTCTTGTAAGAAAGAGTATTCTTTTCCCGCCTGCCAAGGGGTCCTCATAATTTTTATTAACATAGTCTTTAACTTCGCGTCCGGTTGCCTCATCATGAGGTAAATTCAGACGGCTGACTATCTTCTGAGTTACTTCATCTTTTATAGAAACTCTGTCTATAAATATTCTGTCAAACTCATATCCGGTTTGAATATTTAGACCCATTTGCCTTATCTGAGCTTTGTTTCTTTTTAAGCGAATATGGGGAGAGTCAAGGGCTTGAAGCACTCTGCTCAAAGATACTCCCGGTTTTTTAGCATAATCTTCAAGCTTCTTTTTCGACTCATCATCCAGTTGTGTGATCCTGTAAGCATATTTTAACGGCATTTTACGTGTAACAACGTACTGTTTGAAGAAACCGTTAAGTTCCTTTAATCCCAGAATCATTTTTAATATTCTTAAGCTTTTGGAAAATCCAAGGGCCGGCAAAAATATGTCAATAATCTCGGAATCGGCAATATTGCTTTTGTTTTTCAAATCGCAAAGCAAATGAGACGATTCAACCATGTTTATAGCTCCTGCTGAGGATTTTTCCATTATGGATGCCAAAATCTCCTTTTTCGAATCTTTAATCATATACCTATGAAAATCTTGTTAAAAATCATTTAAAGCCATAATATAACCGCCGCCTATAACTTCATCTCCCTTATAAAAAACAGCAGCCTGCCCCGGTGTCGGAGCTCTTTGAGGCTCTTTAAACCTGACAAGAGCGGTTTTTGCATCTTTAATTTCTATAGCTGATATTGCCTCTTTGGATTTATATCTTATTTTAGTTGCTATATTTTCATGTTTACCTTTATCCGGAACATGGTTTATCCAGGTCAGATTATTGACTAAAACAGTCTGCGTAAAAAGATCCTTGTCATCACCAAGGATGACATTGCCTGAATTACTATCGACTTTCAAAACATAAAAAGGACCGCCTGAAAGCCCCAAACCCCGTCTTTGGCCTACCGTATAGGCGTAAACA